>NZ_JBHWCL010000096.1:0-36361 GCF_042735125.1 Kitasatospora sp. NPDC059599
ACCCGTCCTCCCGGCTGCCGCGGGAGGACGCGTCGGCGCTGTTCCGGTGGGCGGGACGTGCTGCCGTCGGCCAGGTGTGCGGATTAGGCTGTGCCGCGTCAGGGCCCTCGCACGACGCAAGACGTTGCAACACTCCGGGAGACACGCACGTGGCAGACCGCAAGCCCATTGAGTCCTGGCTGACCGACATGGACGGGGTCCTCATCCACGAGGGCACCCCCATTCCCGGGGCGGAGGAGTTCCTGCGCAGGCTGCGGGAATCCGGCAAGCCCTTCCTGGTCCTCACCAACAACTCGATCTACACCCCGCGCGACCTCAGCGCCCGCCTGGCCGGGATGGGCCTGGAGGTGCCGGAAGAGTGCATCTGGACCTCCGCCCTGGCCACCGCGAAGTTCCTCAAGAGCCAGCGCCCGAACGGCACCGCCTACGTGATCGGCGAGGCCGGGCTCACCACCGCGCTGTACCAGGCCGGCTACGTCCTGACCGACAACAACCCCGACTACGTGGTCCTCGGCGAGACCCGCACCTACTCCTTCGAGGCGCTCACCAAGGCGATCCGCCTGATCAACCAGGGCGCCCGGTTCATCTGCACCAACCCGGACGAGACCGGCCCCTCCCCCGAGGGCGTGCTGCCGGCCACCGGCTCGGTCGCGGCCCTGATCACCAAGGCCACCGGCGTCGACCCGTACTTCGTCGGCAAGCCCAACCCGCTGATGATGCGCGAGGCGCTGAACACCGCCGGCGCCCACTCCGAGACCGCCGTGATGATCGGCGACCGGATGGACACCGACATCGTCGCGGGCATGGAGGCCGGCATGGAGACCATCCTGGTGCTCACCGGCCTGACCTCCGCCGCCGACGTGGAGCGCTTCCCGTACCGGCCGACCCGCGTGGTCACGTCGATCGCGGACCTGGTCGAGCTGGTCTAACCTCTGCGGTGCTGTCGCGGGCCCCGTTCCGGCCGTTCGCCGGGACGGGGCCCGTTTCGTGGTTTTCGGCTTGCGGGGAGGCGGGGCGCGGATGAGCACGACGGGGGTATCACCGGAACCGGGAGGTCGTGAGCCGGTGGGTCGTGAATCGGTGGGTCGTGAACCGGCGGGTCCGGATCCGGCGGGTCCGGATCCGTCGGGCCCGGAGGAGAAGCGGGTCACCTGGGCGGAGCTCTACTTCGACCTGGTCTTCGTCTTCGCGATCACCCAGGTCTCCGGCCTGCTGCACCACCACCACGACGGGGCCGGCCTGGTCCGGGCGCTGGTGGTGTTCGTGCCGGTGTACTGGTGCTGGGTGGGCACCACCGTGCAGGCCAACATCCGGGACGTGGACAACCTGCGGGACCGCCTGGGCATCCTGGCGGTCGGCCTGGCGGGCCTGTTCATGGCGCTCGCGGTCCCGGGCGCGTACGGCGGCCGGGGCGTGCTGCTCGGTGCCGGGTACTGGCTGGCCCGGGTGGTGCTGCTGCTCCTGCTGGTGCGCGTCCCGGGCGTCTGGCGCGGCCCGTACGGGGTGGGCGTGCTGGTCAGCGGGCCGTTGCTGGTGGCGGGCGGACTGCTGCCGGACGGGCCGCGGCTGGCGCTGTGGGCGGTGGCCGCGTCCTGCGACCTGGCCGCGCCGCTGGTGTTCCGGCGGCGGCTCGCGAAGGTCGCCTACCACCCGGCGCACATGCCGGAGCGGTTCGGGCTGTTCCTGCTGGTGGCGCTCGGCGAGTCGATCGTCGGGATCGGCGGCACGGCGGCCTCCGTCCGGCTGGACGCCGCCGAACTCGCCGCCGTCGCGGTCGCGTTCACCATCTCGGCGGGCCTGTGGTGGCAGTACTTCGTGTACGCAGCGGACGCCATGCGGCACGCCGTGGTGATCGCCGACTCGCGCCGGGACATGGTCCGGCGGATCTTCCAGTACGGGCACCTGGCGCTGGTCGCCGGGGTGATCGGGGTCGCGGTCGGCTTCGGGGAGACGGTCGCGGATCCGTGGCAGGCGCTCGGACCGGGGGCGGTGGCGCTGCTGTACGGCGGGTGCGGCCTGTACCTGCTGACCTTCGGGTACACGCGCTGGATGATGTTCCGCCAGGTCGCGACGACCCGGATCGTCGCGGCGGGCGTGGTGCTGGTGCTGGTGCCCGCGATGGTGCGACTGCCGGCGCTGGTGGTGCTGGCGACGCTGGCGGTGCTGCTGGTGGCGCTGAACGTGCTGGAGCACCGGCGGGTGGAACGCGCGGCCCGGGACGCCACCCGGCAGGCCGGTCCCGGGCCTGCTCGCGGTCCCGAGGCCGGTCCCGGTCCCGAAACCGGAGCCGGTCCCCGTCCCGAAGCCGGTCCTGGTCCCGGACCCGGAGCCGACGTCGCTCCGGCGGGTGCCCCCGCAGCCGCTCCTGTGGAGCGGGCTGTCGGTGGGCCTGTGTAGCGTTCGGGGTGAAAGAGGGCGTGCGGCGCAACAGCCGCGGTGTGGGAGGTAGATGTCGTGACGGACACGGTCGAGGCGGGCGTGGTCGAGGCCGGCGAGGGCGGCGGGCTGGAGCTGCCCGAGTCCTGGCGCGGGGTGCTGGGTGCCGAGACGGAGAAGCCGTACTTCGCGGAGCTGGAGGCCTTCGTGGCGGCCCAGCGCGCGGAGCACGAGGTGTTCCCGCCGAGCGGCCAGGAGTTCGCCGCGCTCGACGCCACCCCGTACGACAAGGTCCGGGTGCTGGTGCTCGGCCAGGACCCGTACCACGACAACGGCCAGGCCCACGGGATGAGCTTCTCGGTGCTCCCCGGCACCAGGACGCCGCCGTCGCTGCGCAACATCTTCAAGGAGCTGGACGCCGACCTGGGCGTTCCGGCCCCGGACAACGGCTACCTGATGCACTGGGCCGAGCAGGGCGTCCTGCTGCTCAACGCGGTGCTCACGGTCCGCGCGCACGAGGCCAACTCGCACAAGGCGAAGGGCTGGGAGAAGTTCACCGACGCGGTGATCAAGGCGGTGAGCGAGCGCGAGGAGCCGGTGGTCTTCGTGCTGTGGGGCAACTACGCGAAGAAGAAGCTGCCGCTGATCGACACCGAGAAGCACGTGGTGGTGCAGGGCGCGCACCCGTCGCCGCTGTCCGCCAAGCTGTTCTTCGGCAGCCGTCCGTTCTCGCAGATCAACGCCGCGCTGGACGGTTTCGGCGGCGAGCCGATCGACTGGCGGGTGCCGGACCTGAAGCAGGGCTGAGCACACAGCAGGCCGAACACGCAGCGGGGCCGAGCGGGGCCGGGCCCGAGCCGCGCCGAGCGCGGGGTGGCCGTGGGCCGGACGGGTTCGATCTCCCGTTCGCCCAGGGCCACTTGGCGTTCACCGCCGGTGGCCGTCGGCCGGTGCCGGGTGTGCTTAGCTGGTGCCGACCGGTCGCCGGACCGGTTCCGGGAGGGGCGGTACGTGCACGGGCTGGGGCGGTCGAGGACGTTTCGGTGGGCGGGTGCTCCCCGGTGGGCCGTGCGGGCGCTGCTGGCCGGTGTGCTGGTGGCCGTGGCCGGCTGTAGCGGTGCGGACGGCGGCGGGCCCGGTGCCGCGCCCGTCTCCCCGACCGCCGCGGCCACCGGCGGCGCCACCGGCGCGGGTCCGGCCGACGGGCCCGGTGGCCTCGCCCAGCTGCCCGGGCAGACCTTCTACGTCTCCGACCGGACCAACGCCGCGCGGCAGGTGGCCGCGCTGCGTGGCCAGGGCCGGACGGCGGAGGCCGACACGCTGCTGCGGATCGCCTCCCAGCCCTCCTCGCAGTGGCTCGGTGAGCAGGGCGCCAGGGAGATCGCCGAGCAGGTGAGCCGGCGGGCCGCCGAGGCGGGCCGGACGGCGGTCTTCGTCGCGTACGACATCCCGCACCGGGACTGCGGGCAGTACTCGGCGGGCGGTGCCCCCGACGCCGCGGCCTACCGGTCCTGGATCACCGGCGTGGCGCAGGCCCTCGGCGACCGCAGCGCGTGGGTGGTGCTGGAGCCGGACGCCGTCGCGCACACCCTGGACACCTGCGGCGTCAAGGGCGATCTGGCCGCCGAGCGGTACGGCCTGCTCGCCTTCGCCGTCCAGGAGTTGAAGAAGCGTCCGAACGTCCGGGTGTACGTGGACGCGGGCAACCCCGGCTGGGCGCAGGACCCGGACGAGCTGGCCACCGCCCTGCGCAAGGCGGGCATCGCCGCGGCGGACGGCTTCGCCGTGAACGTCGCCAACTTCTACGACACCGACCGGAACGCGGTGTACGGCGCCAGGCTCTCCGCCGCGCTGGGCGGCAAGCCCTTCGTCGTCGACACCAGCCGCAGCGGCAACGGCGCGCTGGGCGGCGACTCCTGGTGCAACCCGCCGGGGCGCGCGCTCGGTGAGCGGCCGACCGCCGACACGGGCCGCCCCGGGGTGGACGCCTACCTGTGGATCAAGAACCCGGGGGAGTCGGACGGCGACTGCGGCCGCGGCGAGCCCCGGGCGGGCGAGTTCTGGCTGCCGTACGCGCTCGGGCTGGCCCAGGCGGCGCGCTGAGGACGCCGGCCCCGCCCCGGCGGGCGCGCTGAGGCCGCCGGCCCCGCCCCGGGTCACCCGTCGACCCGGATCCAGTGGGCGACCGACGGGGTGCCGGCGGCGTCGGTCAGGAACAGCATGTACCAGCCCGGCGGCAGCAGGTTCGGGTTGCCGGGGAGGGAGAGCGAGACGCCGTCCGCCGTCCGGCCGGTGATGTCCAGGGCCACCGAGCGCTGCTCGACGTCCGTCACGTGGGTGACGGAGCTCGGCCGGATCAGCTTGGCGGTGGCGACCGCGTCCGGCCGGGAGGTGCCCACGTTCACGGTGCCGCCGAGCTTCGCCGCCTGCGGCGCGGCGCCGACCTGCGGGCGGTCGCCGCGGTACAGGTACGGCGGGGTGTAGATCTCGATGCGCTGCTCGAAGCCGCCCGGCTGGGTCTCGGCCTTGTCCGCGAAGAGCGGGTTGGAGCCCAGCACGGCGACCCGGCCGTCCGGCAGCAGCAGCGCCTCCGAGTGGTAGTCGCGGCCGACGGTCGGTTCGGCGGCGGTGGTGAAGCTGTTGGAGTCCGGGTGGTACACCTGCGCCTTGAGCAGGTCGCTCTCTCCCCGGCCGCGGTAGCCGCTGGAGCCGCCGGTGGTGAGGACGGTGTCGTCCGGGAGGATCACGCTGTTGAGGTAGCGGGTGCCGCCGGCGGGCAGGTCCGGGCCCGGGGCGAAGGAGGGCGCGGCGACGGAGAGGTCGGCGATGTCGGTGCGGGCCGTGGACAGCGGTGACTCGCCGACGCCACCGCCGCCGAGCACCATCACCTTCTGCGCCTGCGCGGGCGGCAGCAGCACCGAGGAGGAGGTCTCGGTCAGCTCCGGGTCGCGCAGGCCGGGCACGGGCTGGAAGCCGTTGTCCGACAGGTCCCACACACCGGGCACGCGGCCCTTCTCGGCGGGGCCGTAGCCGCCGTTGGAACCGGAGTAGAAGAGCTTGCCGGAGGCGGTCAGGAAGATCGCCGGGTAGGTCGGGAAGTAGCGGTCGGGGGCCTTGGTCCAGGTCTTCCCCTTCGGGTCGTAGACCTCGTTGCTGTTGCCGTCGAGGATCTCGCCGGTGTCGTCCAGCCCGGAGACGGTGACCACCCGGCCGTCGCCCAGCCCGGTCAGCGTCGGGTACCAGCGGGCGTGCGCCATGTCGGTGACCGGCTCGTACAGCTCGGTGTCCGGGTTGAACTCGAAGGCGGAGCGGATGCCCTGGTACTCCTGCTTGTCCAGGGTCAGCTTGTCGCTCTGCCCGTAGAGGTCGTGGGCGTCGGCCCCGCCGAGGCCCTTGATCCGGTACTGGGCGGGGGAGGGGACGACGTAGTCGGGCCCGGTGCCGACCGCCTCCACGAACACGTGCTGCCGCCCGGCGGTGACGACGGTCTGCTTGCCGGAGCCGCTCTTGGTCGCGGCCGGGACGGTCACCTGGACGGTGGTGGCGTACTCGCGGCCGTTCGGGGCGACGAAGACGGTGCCCTTCGGGAAGGTCCGGTCGTGTTCCGGGCTCTCGTTGCGCACCTGCATGACGCCGGCCGCCTTCTTCACCGCGCCCGCCAGCTTCTCGTACCGCTGGGTGCCGCCGGCCACCAGGACCCGGCCGTCCGGCAGCGAGGTGTGGCCGCCGCAGAACATGTCGGCCGGGGTGGGCACCGGTTTGTAGCTGTTCTGCGCCGGGTCCCAGAGCAGGCTCTTGAAGGTGCCCGCGTCGAACTGCTTCTCGTCGTTGCCGGAGCCGGCCACGATCAGGACCTTTCCGGTGCGCAGCAGGGTGGCGTGGACGGCGTTGACCCGGAACGCGGCGGGCAGCGTCAGGGTCTGCCAGTGTCCGTACCGGGCCTTGTACTCGGGCTGGTTGACCACGTAGTGGTGGTACTGCCGGCTCGCGAAGCCGAGGACGGCCGGCGCGTTCATTCCGGCCACCGCCAGCGCGACGGTGCTGCCGAGGGCGAGGCGCTTGGTGCGGCCGGTCTGGTGGATCCTCACGGTGGGTGCTCCCTCAGTGGATGGGGGTGCCGCTCTCGGCCCGGTCGGGTGCGGGGAGGGGGAAGGGTGGCTGCTGTCCGTCCTGCGTGTACTGCCGTGTCCGGGGGTCGCGGGCGTGGCGCGGACGGCGCTTCTCCAGGAGGACCTTCGGTGCCGTCGCCGGACCGCCGGTGACGGTGAGGGTCGCGGTGGGCCGGGTGCGGCGGCGGCGCACGGCGTCACCGGCCAGGATCAGGACCGGCAGGAGGGTCAGCGCCAGGGCGATCCAGGCCCAGGTGCGCATCGCGACGTGGTCGTAGCCGGTGACGTAGGAGGCGGCGATCGCGCCGCCGAACACCAGCGTCCAGAACAGGTGGTAGCGGAAGGTGCCGAGGCGGTCGGTGCTGGCCGAGCGGCCCTTCGGGGTCACCTCGAAGCGGCTGCGGCGGCGCACCAGGGCCTGCAGCAGCGAGGCCGCGTAGACCGGGCCGCAGAGCGCCGACATCACCATCCCGGCGACCCCGGAGGAGCCCGCGGGCTCGTGCGGGCTCACGTTGTGCTTGCGGTTCCAGGTGTACAGCAGCAGCTGGAGCGCGGCGGCGTCACTGTAGAGCATCATCCAGATCTCGGAGGAGACGTGGACGCCCGAGGCGCCGAAGCCCAGGTAGAGCACGCTGGACAGGCCGCCGAGCAGCCAGGTGAGTGCGGCCATCGGGTAGAAGCCGACCATCAGCGAGTAGTTGAGCAGCCGGCCCGGCGAGAGCTGCCGGAACACCCGCCAGTACTGGGTGAGCAGCGTTTCGTAGGTGCCCCGGCTCCAGCGCAGTTGCTGGGAGAAGAAGTCGGTCCAGGAGGACGGCCCTTCACCGACGGCGAGCACGTCCGGGGTGTACACGGACTTCCAGCGGTCCCCGGTCTCCGGGTTCCGGCTCCGGTGGAACTCCAGACCGGTCGCCATGTCCTCCGTGACGGAGTCGTACAACCCGCCGATCGACTGGAGTGCGCGGATTCTGACGGCGTTGTTGGTGCCGACGAACATGGGCGCGCCGTAACGGTTTCCGGCGCGTTGGATGAGGGCGTGGAAGAGGTACTGCTGGCTTTCGGAGAATTTGGTGACGGCCGAGCCCGAGCTGCGGTAGTTCCCGTACACCTGGGGCCCGACCACGAATGCGACGTCGGGGTCGCGGAAGTAGCCGAGCATGCGCTCGCAGAAGTCGGGCAGCGGAACGTGGTCGGTGTCGACGGACACCCAGAAGTCGTAGTCGTCGCCGTGGGCCTGGAGCCAGGCGTTGTAGTTGCCGTGCTTGCTCCTGGCGCGGAACCGGCCCTCGGGGCGGTTCCAGTGCGGGCGGCCGGCGCGGGTGAAGTGGCGGACGCCCAGCTCGCCGCAGAGCGCCCGCATTGCAGGATCGTTTCCCTCGTCCAACAGCCAGACGTCGTACGGTCCTTCGTGTCGCACCGCGCGGGCCGCGACCAGGGTGGCCCGGACCATCTCGGGCGGCTCCTTGCCCGGCACGCAGGTGGTGAGGAAGGCGACCCGGGTGCCCGGCTCCGGGGTCACCGGGATCGGGTCGCGGGCGACCAGGGTGGCGTGGGTGTTGGAGACCACGTTGACCAGTCGGAACACCTCGACCACGGCGATGATCCCGATCATCACCTTGTCGCCGAGCAGCACCAGGGAGTTCGTCTCGTCCAGCCGCTCCGGCCAGTGCTCCGGCAGCAGCAGCCAGACCAGCAGCACCGCCTCCACCACGGGGGCGGCCGTCAGTAACAGGGCCGCCCGGATCCGGTGCGGCTCGCGACGCAGCAGGCTGCGGTACCGGACGCGGTAGGGGGCGGCGCAAGGAGCGGGCGGGGGCGCTTCGGGCCAGGACCCGGACGCCCGGGCCACCGGGTGGGTGCCCGCGGGGTGGGTGCCCGCGGGGTGGGCGGCCGCCGGGGGGTGGGTGCCCGCTGCGGGGAGGTGTACCGGCGGCTCGGGGCGGTAGACCCCGCCGCCGAGGTCGTCGTCCTCGTCCGGATCGTGTGCGGGGCCGGCCAGGCGGCTGAAGTGGCCGTAGTCGTAGGGGGCTTCGGGTACGGGTAACTCGCTCAGGGCGGCCTCGTCGAGCCGCCCGGCACCTCGCCCGCGGGCCGTTCCGACGCCCTTCCGTCGTGAGAACGGCGTGGTCATGGCTGTTTCCCCCCGGAGTTCCGCGCCTTGCTTCGCTTGCTCCGCTTCGCTGGGCATTCGCTCGGCTTCGCTGGGCACTGCTCGGCATTGCTTGGCTTTGCTGGGCATTGCTGGGCTTTGCGTGGTCCCGACCCGGCGCCGTCCATGCCGTCGGGATCGTCCGTGCCGTCCGGACGGAACACTGCCCGGTGAACTGTGGCTTTCCGGCAGTTCCCGGGCGGCACGGCACATCCGGCCTCCGGCACATCCAGTGTGTGCGACCGGTTCGGCCGCGCGCCGGCACGGCGGCCCCGAATGCGGGATCCCGGAGCGCATTCCGGCTTCCCCTCCGGTCACGTCGGGATCCCCGGAGTCCTCAACTCTCCCTGAGCGTAACGGTGATCGCAACCGACCGGGGGGATCGTCACGGCACGAGCGTGAAGATGCCACAGTTCCCGGCCATTCCGGCGGCCGTTGATGCTATTGCCACGAATTCGCCACCGACCGGACCGCGCGATACCGCTCCGCCCCTCGCCCGCCCCCCGGAGACTCCCCGTCCGGTCGCCGGACGCGACAGCTCCTCGACGCCCGTCGGCAGGTGGCCGGGGACCGGGGTGGGCAGGCCGACGCCCGGGTTCACGTACCGTCCGTCGCGCAACTCCCGTGCGGTCCGGGCCGCCAGGGCGTTGCACGGGCCGAGGGCCGGCGCCGGGGAGGTGGTGCCGGTCGCCGGCGGTATGGCGGCCGGATCCACATCCCGCCGTGCTGATGCGTCGTTCGGCCACATGTCGTCGATCCCCCCGCACACGTACGGTTCCGGCATCCGCCCCGCCGTACCCTGAGGAGCCGGTCCCCGTGCGCGGCTCGACAGCCCCCACCGGACCGCCTCCCCGACCGGCGGCCCGGCCGGAGCCGCCCGCCCGCATCCGTGCCGCCCGCTCCGCCCGGATGCCGGCCGGCGTCCGGACCGCCCGTCCCACCGGAGGTACCCCCGCGTGAGCCAGTCGCCGCTGAAACCCGAGGAGTCGAGCGTCCCCGTGCCCGGCGGGGGCCTGACCGTCCTGCGCTGGCCCGCCGAGGACCCGGGGGCGCCGACGGTCGTGGCGGTGCACGGCATCACCGCCAACGGCCTCGCCTGGTACGAGGTCGCCCGGCGGCTCGCCGGGCGGGTCACCCTGCTGGCGCCGGACCTGCGGGGCCGCGGTGCCAGCCGCTCGGTCGCCGGACCGTACGGGCTGGCCCGGCACGCCGACGACGTGGCCGCGTTGATCACGGCGCTCGGCGCGGGGCCCGCCGTCGTCGTCGGTCACTCGATGGGGGCCTGGGTCACCGCCCTGGCGGCCGTCCGGCACCCCCGGCTCGTCCGCCGCGTCCTGCTGGTGGACGGCGCCGTGACCTTCCCGCTGCCGGAGGGCGTCCCCGCGGAGGACGCCCTGGCCGCGGTGCTCGGCCCCGCGCTGACCCGGTTGTCCATGACCTTCCCGGACCACGACGCCTACCGGGAGTTCTGGCGCCGGCACCCGGCCTTCGGCGGTGCGTGGTCCGAGGGGATCGACGCCTACACCCAGCGCGACCTCGTCGGCGAGGTGCCCGATCTGCGTTCCTCCTGCGTGCCGGAGGCCGTGCGGACCGACGGCGCCCAGGTCCTCCTCGACCAGGAGGCGGCCGCCGCCGTGCACCGGCTGCCCTGCCCGGCCGAACTGCTCTGGGCGGAGCGCGGCCTGCTCGACGAGCCGCAGGGACTCTACGACCACCGGCGGATCGGGCTGGCCGGGCTGGACCGGGAACGGGTTCCGGCCGAGCCCGTGCCGGGCACCAACCATTACTCGATCCTCTGGGGCGAGGCCGGGGCCGACCGCATCGTCCGCAGCCTCCTGGCGGACACCCCCGCCGCGGGGCGGGGTAGCCGGTCCGGTCCGGCCAGGGGCGCTCAAGCCCCGGGCTGCCCCGGTCACGGTCACGGCCCCGGTCCCGGTCACGGCCACGGCCCCGGAACGACGGCGGCCGGCGGGGTGTGAACCCCGCCGGCCGTACCGTCCCGCCCGCGACCGCGTCGACCGCGTCGTCCGCGCCGCACAACTTCCGGGCGGTGCCTGCTCCTCCGCCCGGCGGTGCGTCAGCCGGCCGTGCCGAGGAAGGTCTCCCAGCCGCCCGCCGGGGCCTGGCCGACGTTGAGCGAACGCAGCTTGCGCAGGGTGGACTGGTCCTGCACCTCCAGCCACTCGACCAGCTGCTTGAAGGAGACCAGCCGGACGTCCGGCTTGCCCGCGATCGCCTTGAGCGTCTGCTCGACGGCGTCCATGTAGATGCCGCCGTTCCACTGCTCGAAGTGGTTGCCGACGAAGAACGGCGCGCGGTTGCTGTTGTACGCGCGGTCGAAGCCGGCCTGGTAGGAGTTCGCGGCCTGGGTGCGCCACTCGTCGTACTTCCCCGGGTCGCCCTTGGTGCTGCCGCCGGACTGGTTGGCCAGGATGTTGTAGTCCATCGACAGGACCTGGAAGGTGTGCCCGGGGAAGGGTATGGACTGCAGCGGGAAGTCCCAGACCTTGCCGTCCTGGACCTTCTGCGGCCAGATCTGGAGGCCGCCCGAGGAGCTGGCGTCGTACTTCCAGCCGAGCTTGGCGATGGTCGGCAGCAGCGCCTTCTGCCCCTCCAGGCACGGGGTGCGACCGCCGATGAGCTCCTTCTTGTAGTCGAAGGGGAGCGGGTCGACGTCGGTGAAGCCGGTGTTGGTGCGCCACTGGGTGACGAACCCGATGGCCTGGTCGATCTCGCTCTGCCAGTCGTCCGGGGTCCACATGTTGACCCCGTTCTTGTCGGGGCGGCTGGAGCAGAAGTGCCCGTTGAAGTGGGTGCCGATCTCGTGTCCGGCCAGCCAGGCCTGGCTGATGAGCTTGAGCGTGCTCTTGACCGCGCCGTCCGACAGGTACGGGATGTCGGAGGCTCCGACCGAGTGCTTCGGCGGGTGGTACAGGTCGGCCTTGGTCTTGGGCAGGGCGTAGATGCCCGAGAGGAAGAAGGTCATCGTGGCCTTGTACTGCTCGGCCAGCTTCAGGAAACGGGGGAACTGGTTGTCGTCGGTGCCGCCCGCGCCGTCCCAGGAGAACACCACGAACTGCGGCGGCCGCTCGCCCGGCTTGAGCTTCTCGGGCTTGGGCTGGTTCGGCTGCGGGCCGGTGTCCGCGTTGGAGCCGTCGCCGATCGGGGTGCCCTTGGGGACCACGGCCTGGGTCGGGTCGCCCTTGGTGCCGCCGCCCTGGGTGGCACCCGCGCCGCCGGAGCCGCCGGAGCCGGAGCCTTGGCCCGCACCGGATCCGCCGCTGGAGCAGGCCGCGACCGCGCCGAGGGCCGCGGTCGCGGCGGTTGCACTGAGCACCGTCCTGCGCGAGATGCTGGTCATGGTCTCCCCTGGGTGCCGATGCCGGTGGTGAGGGCGGCCCGCAGCCGCACCGGTCAAATCGGGCAATTGATGAATATTCCGCCGTTAGCATGTCATGTCGCCACAGCGGCCTCCAAGGCCGTCGGGCTCCGACAACTCTCAACACGTCGGGGGCATCGGGCTGGGCTGCAGTGATCCGTCGTCTGTTGCCGTCCTGTGACGCTTCGCACTCCTCGCGGCCCGCGCAGTACGGTACCGCCGGGCCGCCCGGATCCAGGGGGTGTTCGTCGGTGTTCGGCCTGGTTGGTCGGCCTTTTGGGAAAACTTTTGCCCCGTGATGGGCCGTACCGACCGAAGGCGGCCGGAGGGCGGCGAGTCCGGTGCGAGCCGCTCGCGCGGGACGGTCCGGTCAGAGCGCGGCGAGCCGCCGGGTGCGGCGCACTATCCGCGCGATCGCGGTGCTGATGGCGGTGGCCGCCGCGCAGGAGACCACGAGGCTCAGCCAGGCCGTGTTGAACCAGTGGCTGTTCAGCCAGCCCAGCGTCACGATGTAGGCGGCCCAGACCAGTGCCGCCAGCGCCGACCAGTGCAGGAAGCGGTGCGGATGGGCGGGGGAGTGGCCGATGGCCAGGTCGAGGACGGTCCGTCCGGCCGGGACGAACCGCGCGACCACCACCATCGCGGCGGCGGCGCCGTGCGGGCGTTCGACCAGGACCTCCTGGACCCTGGCCACGCTGGCCGCCAGCTTCGGCCGCCGGGCGAGCCGGCGGTGCAGCACCGGCGCGCCGCGACGGGCCAAGTGGAGCAGCAGGACGTCGCCCAGGAAGGAGGCCACCGCCACGCCGAGGCCGAGCAGCAGCGGGGCCCCGTTGATCTGCGCCGTCTTGAGCACGGCCAGGATGACCAGCGTCCCGCTGGGGATGAAGGGGAGGAGGGCGTCGCCGAGCACGGCGAACAGAGCCAGGGCGCAGATCCACGAGGATCCGATCGCCGCCACGAAGTTCAAGGCCCTTACTCCCTCCACGCCGCCCGAGCGAGCAGGTGGCTGTAGGGGTCAACGCTAGCGCCTCGACTTTTCATGCCCTGAAGCACCCCGGTATGCCGCAGGTCACGACCACGGGTTCCGGCCGCCCGTCGAAGCGCCGGTCCGCGCGCGCGGACCGGGGGCGAGGGGGCGCCCCCGCGCACGGGCGTCGCGCGGACCGGACGAGCCCCCGGGGCGGGGTGCCGTGCCGCGGGGGCTCGCGGTGACCGCCCGGAGCCGGACCGGTCCGACGATCTTGCTGGTGGGGTGCGGATGCCGCCCGGCGATCCGCCCCCCCCTCACCGGACGGCCGGACACGGCACCCCGTCGCGAGCCCCGGCGCCGACGGCGTCCGGCACCGGCGCGAAGTCGCCGAACGTGTCCGTCCGCTGGCTCTCCGTCAGCCGAACGCTCGGTCGGTGGTCCGGGGAGGAATGGCCGAAACACACCCGGACCGGCATCGAACGGCATCCCGCCCCCGGGAACAGCGAGCCCCCGGGCGTGGTTGACCCCGGTCGGCAGCAGTGACCGCCGGGCCGTCCGAGACCCGTGCGGTCGCCACACGAAGGCCGGTCCGAAGCCGGTCAGGAGGGCGGACGGCATGACCACCGAGGACCAGCAGGAGCACGGGGCCGAGCCGCCGGCCGGCACGGCGGTCCGGGGCACCGCCCGCGGCACGGCACCCGCCCCGCTCTCGATCCTCGACCTGGCCACCGTCGGCGCCGGCCACACGCCCGCCGAGGCCTTGGCGGCCACCACCGAACTGGCCCGCAGGGCCGAACAGTGGGGCTACCACCGCTTCTGGGTGGCCGAGCACCACGGCATGCCCGGGGTGGCGAGCTCGACCCCGGCCGTCCTGCTCGCCCACCTCGGCGCCAACACCACGACGCTCAGGCTCGGTTCGGGCGGCGTGATGCTCCCCAACCACGCCCCGCTGACCATCGCCGAGCAGTTCGGCCTGCTGGAGGCCCTGCACCCCGGCCGGATCGACCTCGGGCTCGGCCGCGCCCCCGGCACCGACCCGGCCACCGCCCGCGCGCTGCGCCGCGGCCTCGGCGAAGGCGCGGACGACTTCCCGCAGCAGCTCGCCGAGCTGACCCACTTCCTCGACGGCGACTTCCCCACCGGCCACCCCTACGCCCAGCTGACCGCCGTCCCCAAGGGTGACGGGCGCCCCCCGATCTGGCTGCTGGGCTCCTCCGGTTTCAGCGCCCGGCTCGCGGGCCGCCTCGGCCTCCCGTTCGCCTTCGCCCACCACTTCAGCAGCACCAACACCCTCCCGGCCCTGGACCTCTACCGGTCGTCCTTCCGCCCCTCCGCCGTGCTGGCCGAGCCGTACGCGCTGATCGGCGTGAGCGCGGTCGCCGCCGACGACGAGCCCTCGGCCCGGCGTCTCGCCCGCTCCGCGGCCCTCGGCATGCTCCGGTTGCGGCGCGGCAACCCCGGCCCGATCCCCACCCCGGAGGAGGCCGAGCAGTACCCGTACAGCCCGGTCGAGGCGGACTTCGTCGACAGCTGGCTCGACAACGTCGTCCTGGGCGATCCGGGCCGGGTCGCCGACGGCCTGGAGGCCCTGCGCAAGCGGACCGGGGTGGACGAGCTGATGGTCACCTCGCACATCCACGGCCACGAGGCCCGGCTCCGCTCCTACGGCCTGATCGCCGAGGCGTACGGCCTGACGGCGGAGGAGTGACGGCCGGCGCGTGACGGCGGGCGCCCGGCGGGTGCTCCGCCCGGCGCCGCACCCCGGACCTGCCGCTACCGCCCGTCCAGGGCGGGGCGGCCCTCGCGGAGTATGGCGGCGACCAGCGAGGCCTCGCCCGGCCGGGCGAAGTACCAGCCCTGGGCGGTGTCGCAGCCGGTCAGCCGCAGCCGCTCGGCCTGGGCGGCGCTCTCGATGCCCTCGGCGGTGACGGTCAGGCCGAGGGTGTGGGCGAGCTGCACCATCGCGCCGACGATCTGCTCGTCGGCGTCGTTGCGGCGGGAGTCGAACGCGGGGAGGCCGGGCCGGTCCGCGGGGGCCGGGTCGCGGAAGCCCTCGATGAAGGTGCCGTCCAGCTTCAGCACGTGCACCGGGAGCCGGGACAGGTAGGCCAGGTTGGAGTAGCCCGTGCCGAAGTCGTCGATCGCGATCCGCACGCCCATGTCGGCGAGCGCCTGCAGGGCCTGCAGCGGGCGTCCGCCGGGGCCGAGCAGGGCGCTCTCGGTGATCTCCAGCTGGAGCAGCCGGGCGGGCAGGCCGGTGCTGTCGAGGGCCCGGGCGACGTCGGCGACGACGTCGGAGTCCCAGATCTGACGGGCAGCCAGGTTGACGCTCACGAAGGTCTCGGTGTCCGGGAACTCGGTGAGCCACTGCCGGGCCTGGCGGCAGGACTCCTCCAGCACCCACTTCCCGAGCGGCACGATGGCGCCGGACTCCTCGGCGAGCGGGATGAAGCGGTCCGGGGAGAGCGTCCCGTAGCGGGGGTGGCGCCAGCGGACCAGTGCCTCGGCCCCGTGTACGGCGCCGTCGGCCAGGCCGACCAGCGGCTGGTACTCGATGGTGAACTCGCCGCGCTCCAGGGCCGGCCGCAGCGCGGTGGCGAGCAGCTGGCGGGTGAGCTGGTGGGCGCCGCGGTCCGGGTCGTAGAGGGTCCAGCGGGCGCGGCCGTCGGCCTTGGACCAGTAGAGGGTGGCGTCGGCGTCCTTGACCAGGTCGGTCGGGGTGGTCTCGTGCACGGAGCGTTCGACCACGCCCACGCTGGCGGTGACCACCAGCCGGTGCCCGGCGATGTCGAAGGGCCGCTCCAGCGCCTCCAGGATCCGGCCGGCCAGTTCGGTCAGCTGCTCGCTGCCCAGGCTGTCGGTGACCAGGACGGCGAACTCGTCGCCGCCCATCCGGGCGACCAGGTGGGTGTCGTGCCCGTCGAAGCCGTGCCGCAGCCGGGTGGCGACGGCGATCAGCAACTGGTCGCCGATGCGGTGGCCGAGAGCCTCGTTGATCGTGGCGAAGCCGTCGAGGTCCAGGTAGCAGACGCCGACCCGGCGGCTCCCCCCGCCGGCCGGGCCCGGGGCGGGCTCCTCGGTGACGGAGAGGCAGGCGGCGTCGAGCCGTTCGAAGAAGTAGGCCCGGTTGGGCAGCCGGGTGAGCGGGTCGTGCAGGGCCTGGTACTCCAGGCGGTCGCCGAGCCGGCGCTGTTCGGTGATGTCCTCCACCAGCGCGAGGGTGTAGAGCGGTTGCCCGGCGCCGTCGCGGATCAGCGAGACGGTGACCTTGCTCCAGACCTCGTGGCCCTCGCGGTGCTTGAGCTGTTTCTCCACGCGGAACCGTTCCCGCTCCCCGCGGACGAGTTCGGAGAACAGCCGGTCCGGCATGCCCTCCGGGTCGATGATCTCGTGCAGGTGGGTGCGGACCAGTTCGCCGACGCTCCGTCCGATCAGGCCGGCGAAGGCGGGGTTGACCTCGATGATCCGGTCCTCGGGGTCGATCAGGGCCATCCCGATGACCGCGTCGCAGAAGGCGGCCCGGAACCGGGACTCGCTGGCCCGCAGTGCGGCCAGCAGCCGGTCGGCTCCGCCGTCGGCCCGGTCGGGCCGGTCGTCCGAGCCCCGGTGCGTGCCGTCGGCGAGCGGGGTCGAGCAGGTGGGGCAGAGCAGCGCCTCGGGCTCGACCGGCGTCCCCCAGGCGTCGGGAACGGCGGCCGGTCCGGGGGTGGGTCCGGGGGCCGGTCCGGTGGCCGGGGCGAGGACCGGCGCGGCGAGGTGCCGGCGGCGGTGGCGTGGTGATTCCTCGTGCCGCACGCCCGGGTGGTGTGCGTCGGCCCCCTCGTTCTGGCCCGGCACGGCATGCTCCCGTCCGCTGCTGACGCTTGACGATGGTTCGGCCGGTCTGTCGGGATCCCGGCGGCCGGCTCCGCACTCTGTCGCGGTCCTCGGAGTCGGTCCGCTGCGGGGCGCCCGCCGTGGGGCGCTGTCGCACGGGGACCCGTGTGAAGAACAGGGCGCTTCGGCCGATCATAGGCCGCGACGGCAACGCGCGGTGACCGCCGCGAGGGTGATTCGCCCGCTTTGTGATCATGGGTGGCGGTACAGGCGGACGCCCCCGGTACACATCACATGATGTGCGCCAGGGGCGCGTGCGCCGAAGCCGCGCCCCCGGGCGCTGGTTGCGCGCCGGGGCGGGACGGGGGCGGAGAACCGGGCGGCGGCGGAAGCGGCCGGACGGGTCAGGCCAGCTTGGCCTCAAGGGTGATGGTGGTGCCGGTCAGGGCCTGGCTGACCGGGCAGTTGGCCTTGGCGTCCTCGGCGGCCTTGACGAAGCCCGCCTCGTCCAGGCCGGGCACGACGCCGGTGACGCTCAGGTGGATGCCGGTGATGCCCTCACCCGGTTGGAAGGTGACGTCGGCCTGGGTGTCGAGCGTGGTGGGCGGGGTGCCGGCCCCGGCCAGGCCGTGCGAGAGGGCCATCGAGAAGCAGGCCGAGTGGGCGGCCGCGATGAGCTCCTCCGGGCTGGTCTTGCCGTTGGGCTGCTCGGCGCGGGCCGGCCAGGACACCGGGTACGTGCCGATCCCGGACGAGACGAAGGTCGTCTGGCCCTGCCCTTGGAGGAGGTTGCCCTCCCAGGCCGTACGAGCGGTGCGGGTGGTTGCCACGATCGGTACCTCCATTACTGGGGGACAGCTGAGCGGTCACTTCCGGTCATGCACGCACCAGACTACGGGCAGCCCGCGGCCCGGACCGGCGTGTCACGCCGCGTCGGACGCCCCGGTGGCGCGGGCCGCCGGAGGGGGTGCCCGGGGTCCGTCGGGCTGTCCGGATCGTGGACGGATCCGTCCGACGGTGCCGGGCCGGAGCGGGGGCCCTGTTAGATTTGCCCGGGCCCGAGCCCGGCCGCCGTACGGTCGGGCGCCCACCCAGACACACCGGGAGCCGCCCCGATGACGGACCACCCCACGACCCCCGACGCCGGCCTGACCGAGGGGATCGACGACGCCGTACGCGCCGAGCTGACCAGCCTGCGCGAGAGCATCGACAACATCGACGCCGCGGTGGTCCACATGCTTGCCGAGCGCTTCAAGGCGACCCAGCGGGTCGGCCGGCTCAAGGCCGAGCACAAGCTGCCGCCGGCCGACCCGGCGCGCGAGCGGGACCAGATCAGGCGGCTCCGGGAACTGGCCGCCGGGGCGAAGCTGGACCCGGTCTTCGCTGAGAAGTTCCTGAACTTCATCATCGCCGAGGTCATCCGGCACCACGAGGCGATCGCCCGCGCCTGAAGGGCGGCCCGCGAGTCCTGACGGGGCAGGAACGCAGGAAGGAAGGGCCCTCCGGCCGGTCCCGGCACGGTCGCGGAGCAGTCCGGGAGCACTCCCGGAGCGGGCTCGCGGCACCCGGTGATGTCGGTGACGGCTAAATGCCCGATTTCGTCAGGCTCCACGGTTGGCGTAGCGTGCGGGTTTCCCCAGCCGGAGAGGTGGAGCAGCGACGATGGCGGTGAACCTGCCCGAAACGCCCAGCGGAGCCCCCAGCGATCCCGCCGCCCAGGACGCCCCGATCACTCCGATCGCGCGGGACTCCCGGAACGCCCAGGACGCCCCGTCCGCCCACCGGGTGCCCGGCGGCCGCGCCGAGGCCCGCCGTCGGGCCCGCGGCTCCGGCGGGCGCCGGGCCGACCGCCCGGGCGGGAACGGCCGTGCGGGCCGGTCGGGCCGTCGCCCCCGTCCGTGGTGGATCGAACTGCCGATGATGGCCGTGGTCGGCCTGGCGGTGGCGCTGCTGATCAAGACCTGCCTGTTCCAGGTGTTCTCCATCCCGTCCGGATCGATGGAGAACACCCTGCGCATCGGCGACCGGGTCGGCGTGAACAAGCTGGCACCGCTGACCGGCTGGGAGCCGGAGCCGGGGCAGCCGGTGGTGTTCAAGGACCCGGGCGGCTGGCTGCCGCCGCAGCCCACCGACTCGAACCCGGTCACCAACACCGTGAGCTCGGCGCTCAGCTTCGTCGGACTGGTGCCGCCGAAGGACGACAACTACCTGGTCAAGCGGGTCATCGCGACCGGCGGCGAGACGGTGCAGTGCGACGGCACCACCCTGAGCGTCGACGGGCGGAAGGTGGACGAGCCCTACCTGCACCCGGGCGACGACTCCTGCGCGGGCCTGGACTTCGGTCCGGTGAAGGTGCCCGCCGGCTACGTCTGGGTCGAGGGCGACCACCGCAGCGACTCCTCCGACTCCCGCTACCACCAGCGCGGCCCCGGTGGCGGAGCCGTGCCGGTGAGCAACGTGGTCGGCCCGGTGTCGGCCGTCGTCTGGCCGCTCAATCACCTCGACTGGTTCGGCTGGACCGGCCGCTGACCGCGCGCTCGGCGGCCACCCGCTCCCGGGCGCCGTGGCCGCCGCCGGTTCCGCCGGGGCCGGCCGGGTCCTCCGGACCGGCCGCCGTGGCAGCCGAGACCGCCGTGGCAGCCGAAGCCGCCGCGACCACGTCCGTCGACGCCGGATCGTCCGGGCCCGACGTGCCCGACGTGCCCGAGGCGTGCGAGTCGCCCGACGTGCCCGAGCTCGCCTGCGCCGCGAAGGCGCCGGCCAGCACCAGCAGGCCGCCGGCGATCTGCGGCAGCCCCAGGTGCTCGCCGAGCAGCACCCAGGCCAGCACGGTGGCGACCACGGCCTCCAGGTTGGCCACCACCCCGGCGATCGGCGGCGAGAGGTACCCGACCGACACCACACCGGTCAGGTAGGCGAGCACGGTCGCGATCAGCACCATCCACAGCGCGGGGACGAACGCGGGCAGGGTGTGCCCGTTCATGACCACGTCGCCGCCGAGCCGGCTCCAGTCGGCCTGCCAGGGCCGGGTGACGGCGGTGAGCAGGACGGCGCCGATGAGCAGCCCGTACGCGCTGACGGCCAGCGGGTCGACCGGGCGGTCGCCCCGGCGTCCGGCGTCGGCGAGTACGAAGTAGCCGACCTGGCAGCAGGCCGCGCCGAGGGCGAACAGCACGCCGAGGGCGTCGAAGCCCAGACCGTTCCAGACCTCGACCACGCAGGCCAGCCCGGCCACCGCGACGCCGGCACCGACGGCCGCGCCCCGGCTGATCGGCTTGCGCTGGACGAACTTGACGTAGCCGATCAGCAGCGGCGGTCCGAGGTACTCGATGAGCAGGGCGACGCCGACCGGGATGCGGGAGATCGCCGCGAAGTAGCAGGCCTGGACACCCGCCACGGCGAGCAGGCCGAAGCCGAACAGCAGGCCGGGGCGGCGCAGGACGGCGTCCCGGTGCCGGTAGGCGATCGGGAGGAGGGCCACGGCGGCGCCGGTGACCCGCAGCCACACGACGTGGAGGGGGGAGAGCCCGGCCTCGATCAGCGGCTTGGCCGCGGTACCGGAGCCGCCGAAGGCGAAGGCGGAGACCAGTGCGAGGCCGAGGCCGAGGGTTCGGCCCGAAGGGTGGGTGGGCGAGGCCGTTGATCTGTGCACCGCCGCATTGTGACAGTCATACCGATACTTCGGTAAGGCGCCATTTCGGCATTTGGTCCTGCACTCAACTGTGCGCAGTGGCGCAATCACCGAGCCGACAGGCAGGCAGACGGCAGGCCGCTCGGCAGGCAGGCACGCAGCCAGGCAGGCAGACAGGCGGACGGACAGAAAGACCGGCTGACCGGCCGGAGCCGGTCAGCCGGTCAGCCGGCGCGTCGTCGCAGGTCAGCCCCCGGAGCCCGCCGAGGCCCCGGTGAGCGCGTCCGCCCCGGCCGTGGGCTGGGTGGTCGGCTGCGCGGTGGGGGCCGTGGTCGGCTGGGTGGTCGGCGTCGGCCGGGTGGTGGGCCGGCCGGTCGGACGGGAGGTGGGCTGGGTGGTCGGCTGGTCGGTCGGGGGAGCCGTCGGCGCCGTGGTGGCCCCGCCGGTGCCGTCCGTCGGCGTCTTCGGGCCGGGGGCGTCGCCCGACGGGGTGGTGGCGCTGCTGCTGGGGCCGCCGGTGGGCGCGCCCGTCGACGGGGCGCCGGTCGGCGTGCTCGGGGCGGTCGGCAGGTCGGTGGCGCCCGAGGAGTCGTCGCCGTCGGCCGGGGTCGGGAAGTCGCTGACCGGCCGGCCCTTGAGCGCGGCCTTCATGTAGCCGGTCCAGATCTGTGCCGGGTACTGGCCGCCCGCCGCGCCGTCGATCCCGCCGACGCCGCTCAGGCTGACCTGGGCGCCGGTGTCCGGGTCCTGGCCGAACAGCGCGACCGAGGTGACCAGCTCGGGGGTGTAGCCGACGAACCAGACCGACTTCTGGTCGTCGGTGGTGCCGGTCTTGCCCGCGACCGGGCGGCCGAGCGCCTTCGCCCGCCAGCCGGTGCCGCCCGGGTCGCTCACCACGCCCTGGAGCATCGAGGTGACCCGGTTGGCGGTGTCCGCGCTGATCGCCTGGGTGGTCCGGTGCGCGGGCATCGTCACGGCCTCGCCCTCGCGGTCCACCGACTGCACCAGCCACGGGGTGATCTGCTTGCCGCCGTTGTCCAGCGTGGCGTACACGCCGGCCATGTCGAGGACGCTCGGGGTGGCCGCGCCCAGCGGGATGGAGGGCACCGGGTCGAGGCCCGGGGTGTTGCCGGGCAGGCCCAGCGCGACACCGGTGTCCTTGACCTTCTGCAGCCCGGTGTCCTGGGCGAGCTGCGCGAACGCCGAGTTCACCGACCAGTCGACGGCCTGCTGCAGGGTGATCTGGCCGTAGCTCTTGTCGCCCTCGTTCGGCGGCGCGTACGGGGTGCCCTTGCCGCCGCGGACCTTCCGGCCGCTGGTGCCGTCGTAGACGGTGCGCGGGGTGACGGTGCGGCCGTCCTGGGTCTTGGCGTCGTTCTCGAAGGCGGCGGCCAGGGCGATCGCCTTGAAGGTCGAACCGGCCTGGTAGTCGCGCCGGGTCGCGTTGTCCACGTAGTGCTTCACGTAGTCGGCGCCGCCGTACAGGGCGACGATCGCGCCGGACTTCGGGTCCACCGAGACGGCGCCGGCCTGGGCGGCCGCGTCCTTCTTGCGCTTGTCCGGGTTCAGGGTGTCGCGCAGCTGCGCCTGGACGGAGTCCTGGAGGGCCTGCTGGCGGCCCGGGTCGATGCTCAGCTTGACCGTGTAGCCGCCCTTGGCCAGCTCGCTCTCGCTGATGACCCCGCTCGTGGTCAGGTACTGGGTGGCCGCGTTCACCAGGTAGCCGGCCTGGCCGGACAGGCCCGGGTTCGGCTGCGGGTCCCGGACGTCGGGGAAGGCGGTCCCGGCCCGCTCGTCGGCGGAGAGCCAGCCCTCCTTGACCATGCCGTCGAGGACGTAGTTCCAGCGGTTGACGGCGTTCTGCTTGCCCGCCGCGGTCGCGGTGGCCACGTCGTAGGCGCTCGGGGCGTTCAGGAGGGTGGCCAGGTAGGCGCCCTGCGCGGGGTTCAGCGCGGAGGCGTCGACACCGAAGTAGGCCTGGGCGGCGGCCTGGATGCCGTAGGCGCCGCGACCGTAGTAGGAGGTGTTCAGGTAGCCGGAGAGGACCTCCTCCTTGCTCTCGGTGGCGTCCACCTTCATGGCGATGAACAGTTCCTTCACCTTGCGGGTGACCGACTGCTTCTGGCTCAGGTACGTGTTCTTCACGTACTGCTGCGTGATGGTGGAGCCGCCCTGGGTGCCCTCGCCCTTGGCGGTGTTGACCGCGGCGCGGACCAGGCCCTGGACGTTGACGGCGCCCTCGTTGTAGAAGTTCCGGTCCTCGGCGGCCAGCGCCGCGTGCTGCGCGGCGGGGGAGACCTTGTCCAGGGTGACGTTCTGCCGGTTGGTCTGGCCGGTGCGGGTGATCACCGAGCCGTCCGAGTAGAGCCAGGTGTTGCTCTGCGCGGTCGCGGCGGCGTGCGCGTCCGGGACCTTCACCAGCGCGACCCCGAGCGCGAACAGGCCGACGCCGAGCAGCAGCGCCGAGGCGAAGCCGAGCAGGGTCATCCGCCAGGTGGGTATCAGCCGGCGCCAGCCGGCGCGCTTCGGGCGGCGCGGCTTCTTGCCGCCGGACCCGCCGACGCCGTCGACGGCGCCGGTCGGGCGCTGGAACCGCTGGATCGGGCGGAGACCGATCGACGGCGTGCGACGGCCGCCCTGGGCGTTTCTGGACAAAGCGCGGCCTTTCCTGCGGGCGCAACTGAGCAGCCTGCACGGACGGGGACATCGGTCGGGGACCTTTGTCCCGATTCCGGTTGTACTGCCCTGGACGAGCAGGACGGGCCTGATGGCTCCGTCGGACAGCCATTCGAGACCGACATCACACACAAATCGGACTTCGAGGGCCAAAAAATCGGGGAGCCCCTCGCGACTGCGAGAGGCTCCCCGGTGTCTGTGCGCCGCCAGGGACTCGAACCCCGGACCCGCTGATTAAGAGTCAGCTGCTCTAACCAACTGAGCTAGCGGCGCCTGCTGACCTGGAAAACAATACACGGTCCCGAGGGGTGCCTCGAACCCGCCCCGGACGGCCGGCAGGCGATACGTCCCTTTCCTTCCAGTTGGGGCGGAGTTCGCCGCTGGTTAGGGTGGAACCGTGCCCAGCCCCCAGCCAGGACACCGCACCGCACGGACGGCGGTCGCCGCCCTGCTGCTGCTCAGCGCCGTGGCGTACACCGCCTGGGTGCTGGAGGTGGTGCTGAGCACCGGCCTCGACCCCGTGCAGGCCTACATCAGCGAACTCGCCGCCGAGGACCAGCCGCTGGGCGGCCTGTTCCGGGCCACCGACCTGGTCGCCGGACTCTGCTTGCTCGCCGCCGCCGGCACGGCCCTCGTCGGCGGCCTCGCCGCCGGGCCGGTCACCGGCGAGGGAGCCGGCCCGACCGCCGGCCGCGCCGACCGGTCGGTCACCCGGCGGACCGGCGGCGCCCGGCACCGCCGCCGCCGCTGGGCTGTCGTCGGCTGGTCCGCCCTGGCCCTCTTCGGCGCCGCGACCGCCGCCGACTCCCGGCTCCCGCTCAGCTGCACCCCCACCAGCGACGAGATGTGCGCGGCCCGCGAGACCGCCGGGCTCGTCCCCGCGACCCACGCCGCGCACGCCGTCACCAGCAGCCTCGCGGTGCTCGGCGCCCTCACCGCCCTGGTCTCGCTCACCGTCGCCGCCCGCCGCTACGGCTGGTGGCCGCCGGTGCGCCGGTTCGGGCCCTGGCTGCTGGGCGCCGAACTGCTCGCCACCGGCTGGAGCCTCGCCGCGATCGCCGCTTTCCAGGCCGGGCGCGGCACCTGGGCACTCGGGGCCGGCCAGCGGCTGCAAGTGCTGCTGGTCGCGCTCTGGCTGGCCGTCCTGGCCGTGGGCGTCGCCCGCTCCACCCGGCGGAACGAGCCGGACGGGCGGGACGGGCCGGCCGGGCCGGGGCGGCGCCACCCGGCCGAGCCGCTCCCCGAACGGAGGACGGCGTGAGGGCACCCGGCGAGCCCGACGACCCCGGCGCCCCCCGCGCGCACCGTACGGGCGGCGACCCCCGTCGGCCCGACGACCCCGGGACCCGGGTGCGCTTCCTGCGCGTCGACGGGGTCCCGCTGCACGTCCGCACCGAGGGCAGCGGCCCGGTCTGCCTGCTCAGCGGCGGCCTCGGCAGCAGCTGGTTCGACTGGGACCTGGTCGTCCCCTTCCTCACCCCCTTCCGCACGGTGGTCCGCTTCGACCGGCCCGGCTACGGGCTGAGCGCCGCCGAGCCCGCCGCCGGGCGGCCCGCCCCGACGGCGGCCGGGGAGGCCGGGCGGATCCGGGCGGTCCTGGACGGCCTCGGGCTGCCCGGGCCCTGCACCGTCGTCGGCCACTCGCTCGCCGCCTTCCACGTCGAGGCCTTCGCCCGGCTGCACCCGGAGCGGGCCGCCGGGCTGGTCCTGGTCGACGGCAGCGTCGAGCCGGGGGCCCGGCCGTACCCGGCGCCCGGCGTGCGTGACCTGGCGGCCCGGGCGGCGGCCGGCACCGCCACCGCCCTCGCCGTGCCCTACCTGCTCGGCCCGGCCGTGCGGCGGACGGTGGCCCGGCTGTCCACCATCCGCCGCGAGGACCTCGCCCCGGCGCCGCTGGTCCGGCACTGCTACCGGACCGGCCGGGCCCTGCGCGCGCTGCTGCGGGAGAACGCGCGCTACCTGGACGTGGCGGCCGAGCTGGACGGGCTGCGGCGCACCCGGCCGCTGCCCGAGGACCTGCCGGTCACCGTGCTGGCCGCCGACGACGGTTGCCGGACCCGCCGCACCGAGGCCTGGCTGGCCGAGCAGCGGGAACTCGCGGCACTGCTCGGCGCCGACTTCCGCACCACGGCCCCGGCCGGGCACCTGGTGATGTTCGACCGCCCTGACGCGGTGGCCTCGGCGGTGCTGGACACCCGCTGAGGCGGCGGTCGGGGGAGCGGTGCCCCGGGCCGGCGGCCGGAAGGCGGCACGGCGCCACCCCCACCCGCCCCGGAAACGCCTCAGGCCGCCCACCGAAGTGAGCGGCCTGAGACCTTGCCATGTGCGCCGCCAGGGACTCGAACCCCGGACCCGCTGATTAAGAGTCAGCTGCTCTAACCAACTGAGCTAGCGGCGCCTGCTGACGTCGAAGACATTACACGGCGCGAGCCCGATCCGCCGAATCGTCGGCGGGTGGTCACCCGCCGTGACCGTCCCCGGCCGGCGGCTCGGGGTGGTGGCAGGCCGCCTGGTGGTCCGTTCCCGGGGCGCCCCCGGTCAGCGCCGGCCGTTCCTGCTCGCAGCGGGCCCGGTCCGCCGGGTCGGTGAGCCCGGCGTGGCGCGGGCAGCGGGTGCGGAACGGGCAGCCGGTGCGGCGCTCGGTGGGGGAGGGCGGGTCGCCGGCGAGCAGGACGCGGTCGCGGGCCCGCTCGGCGGCGGGATCGGGGAGCGGGACGGCGGAGAGCAGGGCGCGGGTGTACGGGTGGCGGGGGCGGTCGAAGACGGCGGAGACCTCGCCCTGTTCGACCGTCCGGCCGAGGTACATCACGCTGACCCGGTCGGCGAGGTGGCGGATCACCGAGAGGTCGTGCGAGACGAACAGGTAGGAGAGGCCGAGTTCCGCCTTGAGCGCCTGCAGCAGGTTCAGCACCCCGGCCTGGATGGAGACGTCCAGCGCCGAGACCGGTTCGTCCAGCACCAGCAGCCTGGGGCGGACGGCGAGGGCCCGGGCGATCGAGACGCGCTGGCGCTGGCCGCCGGAGAACTGGTGCGGGTAGCGGACGGCGTGGTCCGGGTCGAGGCCGACCTGCCGGAGCAGTTCGGGCACCCGGCGGGCGATCTCCGCGCGGGGGGCGCGCTGGGCGAGCAGGGGTTCCGCGACGATGTCGCCGATCGGCATCCGGGGGTCGAGGCTGGCCATCGGGTCCTGGAAGACGATCTGCAGTTCGGCGCGGAGCCGGTGGGCCTCGGCCCGGGTGAGCTCGGCGGTGTCGTGGCCGAGCAGTTCGATCCGGCCGGTCTCCGGGGCGCCGAGCCGCAGCAGTTCGAACAGCGTGGTCGACTTGCCGGAGCCGGACTCCCCGACCAGGCCGAGGGTCTCGCCCTCCCGCAGGTCCAGGTCGACGCCGTCGACCGCGTACACCTCGCCGACCCGGCGTTTGAACACCGTGCCCTTGAGGAGCGGGAACGTCTTGCCGAGGCCGCTCACCGCCAGGACCGGTGCCAGGCCGGAGCGGTCGCCGCGGGCGGTGGCGGCGGGCAGCTCCGGGACGGGGTAGACCTCGGCGGGCGCGGGCCGCCGCTCGGCGAGCTCCGCCGACCGCAGGCAGGCCGACAGGTGTCCGCCGGCCCCGTCGGGAGCGCCCTCCCGAGCGGGTTCCGACGTGCTTCCCGGGGCGGGCTCCAGGGTGGGTTCCACCGTCGAGCAGCGTTCCTCGGCCAGCGGGCAGCGCGGCGCGAACGGGCAGCCCGGGGGCAGCTCCGCCATGGGTGCCGGGCTGCCCGGGATCGGCACCAGCGGACCGCCGCGCCCGTCCAGCCGGGGCAGCGCGCCGATCAGCCCGAGCGAGTAGGGGTGGTGCGGGGCGGTGAACAGTTCGTCCACGCCGGCCGTCTCGACCACCCGCCCCGCGTACATCACCGCGACCCGGTCCGCCGTCCCCGCGATCACCCCGAGGTCGTGGCTGACCAGGACCAGCGCCGCGCCGGTCTCCCGGCGGGCGGTGCGCAGCACGTCCAGCACCTGGGCCTGGATGGTGACGTCGAGTGCGGTGGTGGGCTCGTCGGCGAGCAGGATGTCGGGCTCGTTGGCGACGGCCATCGCGATCATCGCGCGCTGGCGCATGCCGCCGGAGAACTCGTGCGGGAAGCTGTCCAGGGCCCGGTCGGGCGCCGGGATGCCGACCAGGTCGAGGAGTTCGGCGGCCCGGCGGCGCGCGGTGGCCCGGTCCACCCGCTGGTGGATCCGGACGGCCTCGGCGATCTGGTCGCCGATCCGGTAGACCGGCGTGAAGGCGGACAGCGGGTCCTGGAAGACCATGGCGACCCGGCGGCCGCGGACCGCCGCGAGTTCCTTCCCCGGCAGTCCGACCAGCTCCCGCCCGTCCAGCCGCACCGACCCGCTGACCCGCGCCGTCCCGGGCAGCAACCCGAGCACGGACAGCGCCGTGACGGACTTGCCGGAGCCGGACTCGCCGACGATGCCGAGGGTCTCGCCGCGCCGCAGCGTGAGGTCGACCCCGCGCACGGCGGGGACCGGGCCGTGCGGCCCGGCGAAGTCCACCCGCAGGTCGCGGACGGAGAGCAGCGGGGTTTCGACGGTGGTGGTCACGGGCGCTTCCTACGGCTGACGGAACGGCGGGTACGGGAGCGGCCGGACCGGCGGGGTGCGGCCCCGGAGGTGGGGTCGAGGGCGTCGCGCAGCCCGTCCCCGATCAGGTTGACGGCGAGGACGAACAGCACCAGCAGCCCGGCGGCGAAGTAGAACAACCAGGGGAACACCGGGGCCTCGCTGGTCCCCGCGGCGAGCAAGGTGCCGAGCGAGACGTCCGGCGCCTTGACCCCGAAGCCGAAGTAGGAGAGCGCGGTCTCGCTCATCACGGCGCCGCCGACCGCGATGGTCGCGTCGATGATGAGGAAGGAGGCGACGTTCGGCAGGATGTGCCGGCTGATGATCCGCAGCGGCCGCACTCCCATGAACCGTGCGGCGCGGACGAATTCGCGCTCGCGCAGGGAGATGGTCATCGAGCGGACCACCCGGGCGGTGATCATCCAGTTGAACAGTGCGAGCAGCAGGACGAAGGCGATCCAGCCGGCGCTCTTCAGCCGGGCCGACACGATGGTGATGACCAGGAAGGCGGGGAAGACCAGCAGTAGGTCCACCAGGAACATCAGGGCCCGGTCGGTCCAGCCGCCGAAGTAGCCGGCGCAGGCGCCGACCACGGAGGCCAGCACGGTGGAGAACAGTGCCACCAGCAGCCCGATGACCAGTGACTTCTGCAGCCCCCGGACGGTCTGCGCGAACACGTCCTGGCCGACCCCGTTGGTGCCGAACCAGTGCTCGGCGGACGGGGGTTGGTGCAGCGCGGAGAAGTCGGGCGTGGCGTAGTGCCAGGGCGTCAGGTACGGCCCGCCGAAGGCGAGCGCGAACAGCAGCAGGACGACGACGGCCCCGGCGAGGGCCCCGCGGGCGGCGAGCAGCCGGGCCAGCACGAGCCGTCCGCGGCCGGCCGCCCGGGGCGCCGGGGCGGAGTCCGGGAGCCCGGCCGGTCCGGCGGCCGAGGGGCGCCCGGTGGGCTCGGCCGGTTCGGTGGAGAGGGTGGTCATCTCGGTCTCCTCGGTCAGGACCGCACGCGCGGGTCGAGGGCGGCGTGCAGGGTGTCCGCGAGGAAGCCGGAGGCGAGGACGACGACGGCGGTGAACAGGTTGATCGCCACGACCGAGTTGACGTCCTGTTCGTTGATCGACTGGATCAGCCACTCGCCCATGCCGTGCCAGCCGAAGATCGTCTCGGTGAAGATCGCGCCGGTGAAGATGCCCAGGAAGCTGTAGGCGAACATCGTCGACATCGGGATCACGGCGGTGCGCAGCCCGTGCTTCAGCAGCGCCCGTCCGCGGGTGAGGCCCTTCGCCTCGGCGGTGCGCAGGTAGTCGGAGCCGAGCACGTCGAGCATGGTGCCGCGCTGGTAGCGGCTGTAGGTGGCGAGGCCGCCGAGGGCCAGCGAGACGGTGGGCAGCAGCAGGTGCAGCGCCCAGTCGGCGAGGTGGGTGCCGAGGCCGCCGGTGAGCCCGGGGGTCTCGTAGCCGGTGAACGGGATCACCTCGTGGCCGGCCGCGTCCTTGGCGGCGATGGCGCCGTTCTTGAGGAACAGCGCGACCAGGAAGACCGGCGTGGAGAGCAGCACGAAGGACAGCACGGTCAGCAGCCGGTCGGAGATCCGGTACTGGCGGACGGCGCTCCACGCCCCGACCGCGGTGCCCAGCAGCATGCCGAGCACGCTGCCGATCAGCAGCAGCCGCAGTGAGACCCAGACCCGGCGGCCGAAGTCGTCGGTGACCGGGGTGTCGTGGATGGTCCGGCCGAGGTCGCCGTGGAGCAGGCCGCCGGCCCAGTGGCCGAAGCGCTCGACGACCGGGGTGCGGTCGTTCAGGTTGAGCGCGGTGAGCTGGCGCTCGACCGATTCGGCGGACGGGCGGGGGACCTTGGCGTCGAAGTAGGTGCGCGGCTGCAGGGCGGTCGCGGAGATCGCGTACGCCAGGAAGACGGCGGCGAGCAGCAGTGCCGCGTAGTAGCCCAGCCGCTTCGCCAGGTAGCTGAGCATCAACGGCCGCCCGGGGTGGGGGTGGGGCCGACGCGTCTGATGGGCATCGGGTGGTGGCCTTCGGTCGGGGCCCGGTCCGGGCGTCAGGGGGCAGGGGCGGCAGGGGAGTCGGGAAAGCGCAGGTCAGAGTGAAGCACTCGGGGACGGCGGCGGTGTTGCGGCGGTGTTGCCGCCCGTGGCGTTCGGATCAGGTGTGCGTTCCTCCCCCTGGTGGCGGATCTGATCCGCTGTTACGTTCCTCTGGCTCGGTGCCGGATTGAGTGCCCACGCTCAAGCCGAGTCATGCCTGCGACGCCCGAACTCGTGTTCCGGCCCGTGCCGCGTACCGCCCGTGGCCCGTGCCGCGACCCGCACCACGACCCCGTCGGACTCCCGCCCCGACTCCCGTTCCGCAGACCTCACCAGGGGGACCCCCATGGACGCTTCCACCACGGCCCGCCGTCTCGGCCGGGCGGCCGCCGCGGCCGTCGCCGTCGCGCTCGCGGTCACCGCGTGCACCTCGGGCGGGGGCGGTTCGTCCGGCGACGTGGCCAAGAGCGAGCCGCCGAGACAGGACTCCCAGGACATCAACGCCAAGGCGCCGGACCAGCTCAAGGACGGCGGCGAGGCGCGCTTCGCGCTGGACCAGTGGATCACCCAGTGGAACCCGCTGCAGGTGGACGGCGGCTCCTACACCGACACGGTGGACCTCGTCCGGGCCCTGGAGCCGACACTCTTCGGCACCGACGCCTCCGGCACCTTCCGACCGAACCCGAACTACCTGGTGGCGGCCGAGGTCACCTCGACCTCGCCGCAGGTGATCACCTACAAGCTCAACCCCAAGGCCAGGTGGTCGGACGGGAAGCCGCTGAGCTACCTGGACTTCAAGGCCGACTGGCAGGTGAGCAACGGCAAGGACCCGGCGTACAACGGGTACGACCCGTCCGGCTACGAGCTGATCTCCGCCGTCGAGCAGGGCGCCGGCCCGGACGAGGTGAAGGTCACCTTCTCGGAGCCGTACGCGGACTGGCAGAACCTGTTCCGCCCGCTGGTCCCGGCGGCGGGCATCGCCACCCCGGACGACTTCAACAAGGGCTGGGTGGAGAAGGTCCCGATCACCGCGGGCCCGTTCAAGATCGGCGTGGCGGACAAGACCGCGCAGACCATCAGCCTCGTGCCGGACCCGGCCTGGTGGGGCACCCGGGCCAAGCTCGACCGGATCACCTTCCGGGTGATGGACAAGGCGGCGAGCATCCAGGCCTACCTCAACAACGAGATCGACCTGGCCTCGGCCGGCACCGCCACCGCGTACGGCCAGCTCAAGAGCGCCAAGGACACGGTGATCAGGGCCGCCAGCCCCTGGGACGAGGTGCACATCTCCTTCGGGGGCACCGGCGCGCTGGCGGACCAGCGGGTCCGCCAGGCGCTCGGCCGGGCGGTCGACCGCTCGGCGCTGATCAAGATCGCCAACAACGGTGTGCCGGTGGAGTTCAAGCCGCTCGGCAACCACATCATCATGCCCAACCAGACCGGCTACCAGGACAACTCCGGCGACTGGGCGAAGTTCGACCCGGCCGCGGCCAAGAAGCTGCTGGACGACGCCGGTTGGAAGGACGGCGGCAGCGGGCAGCCGCGCACCAAGGACGGGCGGCCGCTGGAACTGCACTGGGTGCTCAGCGACGGCTCCACCCAGGCCCAGCTCGACCTCGCCACCGCGGCGGCGGCGATGTGGCAGGCGGTCGGGGTCAAGGTCGACCTGGACAAGGTGGCCGCCAACGACTACTTCGCCAAGTACGTGACCCCCGGCAAGTTCGACGTCGCGAGCTGGCGCAACACCGACTCCTTCCCCAACTCCAAGAGCCTCGCCAACTTCCGTCTGCCGGTGGGCGACAACACCTTCAGCAACCCCTCGCGGCTGGGCACCCCCGAGATCGACGCACTGCTGAAGAAGGCGGCGGGGACGGTCGACCCGGCGGAGGCCGCGAGGCTCTACAACCAGGCGGACGCGAAGATCTGGGAGCTCGGCCACACCGTCGAGCTCTACCAGCGGCCCACGGTGGTGGCGGTGCGCAAGGGCCTCGCCAACTACGGGGCGTTCGGTCTCGCGGGGGAGGACTACAGCACGGTCGGCTGGGAGAAGTAGCCGCCGCGGACACGACGAGGCGGGCCGCACGGCAGGCGCTGGCGAGCAGCGCGGTGATCACGAGGCCGGTGGTGCGGACACGGGAAGGTCGGCTCCGCCGCCCCCGCTGTCCCGCCACCCGCCTTGACCTTCCGCGTTGCCCGCAGGCCGCCCATGTCATGGGGCCCCGCAGGGCCCCGCGCTCTACCGACCGGGGATGAATCTAGCGGCGCCCCGGGCCCGCACGGTGCAGCGCGCGGGGCGCGTCCGGAAACCCGCCGCGCTGTCACCCGGTTCGCGCACCGCAGCGTCAACTACGGCTGACGGTAAGGAAAAAAGGGACATTCGGGGTCATCGTACCCTCGGTCGCGTGCGCGCCGCGCCGGTGCGTGCGCCGGGCCCGGGGCGCTGCCAGGATGCGCGGGACGCCCCCGCCCCTCCCGACCCCGGAGCAGCTCCGATGGCCAGTGACCCCGCCGCCGCGGCGCCCCGCGCGCATCACGTCGACCCGCCGCCGGTGCGCCGGATGGTCCCGCGGGACCGGCACGAGCCGCACCGGGTCGCCACCCCGCTGGAACTCTTCTTCGACCTCTGCTTCGTGGTCGCGGTCGGCCAGGCCGGGCGCGAACTGGCCCACTCCCTCGCGGCCGGACACTACGCGGAGGGACTGCGCGGTTACTCGCTGACGTTCTTCGCCATCTGGTGGGCCTGGATGAACTTCACCTGGTTCGCCTCCGCGTACGACTGCGACGACGTGCCGTACCGGGTCACCACGCTGGTGCAGATCGCCGGTGTGCTGATCCTCGCCGCCGGGGTGCCGCGGCTGTTCGCCACCCAGGACCTGACCCTGGCGATCACCGGGTACGTGGTGATGCGCCTCGCGATGGTGACGCAGTGGCTGCGCGCGGCGGCCGGCGAGCAGGGCGAGGCGCGCCGGGTCGCCCTGCGGTACGCGCTGGGGATCACGCTCTGCCAGGTCGGCTGGGTGGTGGTGGTGTTCCTGCCGCAGGACGTGCGCCGGTACGTCATCCCGATCGGCGTGCTGTGCGAACTGGCCGTGCCGGTGGTCGCGGAACTGCGGGCCCAGACGTCCTGGCACCCGCACCACATCTCCGAGCGGTACGGGCTGTTCACCCTGATCGTGCTCGGCGAGACGGTGGCGGCGGCGACCGTCGCGGTGCAGTCCGCGGTGGACGAGCACGAGCAACTGGGCCGGCTGGTGCCGGTGGCGATCGGCGGTCTGCTGATCTGCTTCGCCGCCTGGTGGATCTACTTCGCCCGGCCCGTCCACGAGCACCTGCGCTCCAACCGGCAGGCCTTCGCGTGGGGGTACGGGCACTACCTGGTGCTCGGCTCGGCGGCCGCGATCGGTGCCGGGCTGGAGGTCGCGGTCGAGTCGGCCGTGCACAAGGCGGAGATCTCCGGGACCGCGGCCACCGCGACGGTCACCGTCCCCACCGCGCTGTACCTGGTCACCGTCTGGTTCCTGCACTCCCGGCACACCAAGCGCGGCGCGGTCGCCCAGGCGGTGGCGCCGGTCGGGGCGGCGCTGGTGCTGGCCTGCACCGCGCTCGGCGGCCCCGGGGTGCTGGCCGCCGGCCTGGTCTGCGCGCTGATGGTGGCGACGGGCGTGCTGGTCCACGGCCGGGAGAGCGGGTTCCGGGGCGCCTGAGGACGGGCCCGGGGCGCGGCCGGGCACCTGCTGCGGCGGCGCCTCAGCCCCGCCCCAGCAGGACCGGTTCGTGCCGGGTCAGCCAGGCCAGGTAGGCCGGGTTGACCTTGGCCAGGTCCAGGTAGGCGGAGCGCAGTTCGCCGTACAGCGCGTCCAGGGCGGGCGGGCTGAGCGCGCACGGCCGCCAGGTGAACAGCAACCGGACGGCCAGCGGGTCGCCGTCCACCGGGCGGACGACCGTGCCGGGCCCGGGCGGGGAGGTCGGCTGGCAGGGGCGGACGGCCTCGCCGGAGGCGACCAGCTCGGCGGCGGTGGCGTTGTCCCGCACCTGCAGCACCCGGGGGTTGAGCCCGGCCTCGCTGAAGACCCGGCGCATCGCCGCGTACTCGTGGTCGGCGGTCGGGTCGACCATCCAGGTGTCCCCGGCGAGGTCGGCGAGGCGGACGACCGGGCGGTCGGCGGCCGGGTGTCCGGTGGCGAGTTCGACGTACTGCGGCTCACGGGCCATCAGCACCCGCTGCTCGGCGTCCGGCGGCACCCGCAGCGGGAAGCCCTCGCTCTCGTGCACGAAGGCCACGTCCAGCTGGTCGGCGGCGACCATCCGCAGCAGCGCGCTGGCCGAGACGTCGACGTGGATGGTGGTGTCGGTGTCCGGCAGGCGCTCGTGCACCCGGCGCAGCCAGGCGGCGACCGCCCGGCTGCCGACGCTGCCGATGCGCAGCCGCCGCTGCCGGCCGGGCCCGCTGGCGTCGCGCGCCTCCTGACGGGCGGCGGCCACCAGGGCGGCCATCTCGGTGATCACGGGCCGGGCCCGGGAGAGCACCGAGTGGCCGAGTGCGGTGGGTCGGCTGCCGGTCTGCTCGCGGGTGAACAGCGTTCCGCCGATGGCCCGTTCGATGCGGTGCAGCTGGGTGGTGAGCGAGGGCTGGGTCATGCCGAGCTGGAGCGCGGCCTTGCGGAGGCTGCCGCTGTCGGCGATCGCGCACAGCACCCTGAGGTGTCTCACGTCGAGCTCCACGTCGGGAGCATAGACGCCATCGAGCCACCTCGCCAAGGACATGACAGGCAATCAAGAGTGCCTGGCAGGAGGGTGCACCGGATCCCCACCGGTATGCGGCGGTGCTATCGCCGGTTGACATCATCCGTGACGGGCCCGGACGGGTCGAAGCTCGGGGGCAGCAACCCGCCCCCGCCACCGGCCGGGGCGGCCCCCACCGTGCGTCGCCGCCGTGCCCGGCCCCCACCGGCCCCGGCGCTCCGGCGCACCGCGAATCCGGAGACCCCCACATGAAGCGATCCGTGCTGTCCGCCGCCCTGGGCCTCGCCCTCGCGGCCGGCCTCGCGACCCTGCCCGCCACCGCCGTCGCCGCCCCGGCCGCGCCCGCGGCCCCGGCCGTCCAGGGCTACACCCCGGCGGCGCACGCCGGTTCGGCCGCGGAGGCCGCGAACAACCGGGCCTTCTTCCAGGCCGTGGTGGCCTCGGTCAAGGCCAAGCGGGCCGCGAACCCGTGGCTGCGGACCGTCACCGTCACCTACGACACCGCCAACGCGCCCTCCTTCACCAGCCAGATCGCCAGCGCCGCGCAGATATGGAACGGCTCGGTGCACAACGTGCGGCTCCAGGAGACCGGCGGCAACGGCGACTTCTCGTACTACGAGGGCAGCGACAGCCAGGGCTCCTACGCCAGCACCGACGGGCACGGCCACGGCTACGTCTTCCTCGACTACCAGCAGAACCAGGAGTACGACTCGGTGCGCGTCACCACCCACGAGACCGGGCACGTGCTCGGCCTGCCCGACGACTACGCCGGCCCGTGCAGCGAACTCATGTCGGGCGGCGGCCCCGGCCCCTCCTGCACCAACCCCTACCCCGACGCCAACGAGCGCAGCCAGGTCGACTACCTCTGGGCGAACGGGCTCGCGGCAGTGAACCAGGCCACCAGGTAAGGGAGTTCGGGCGCGGCGGGCCGCTCGGCCGGAATCGGGCGGCCCGCCGCTCCGGGTACTTCCCCGCATCGGAGCCTAGCCCCCACCGGAACGGAATGCCAGGGGCACGGTTGGGTCAAGACGAGGGAAAGGCCGCTCGAATCGGCGAAATCCCACGGGTATTGCACGGAGCTATCGCCGGTTGACATCATCCGCGCGCCCGCCGGGCTGCCCGAAGCTCTGGGACATCACCCGCTGACCAGGTGTCCCCCGAAGCCGGCCCCCAACCGGCCACGGCACCACAGGAATCGGAGACCCCCACATGAAGCGATCCATGCTGTCCGCGACCCTCGGCCTCGCCCTCGCGGCCGGCCTCGCCGTGCTGCCCGCCACCGCCGCCGCCGCGGCCCCGGCCGCCCCGGCCACGCAGGGCTACACCGCCTCGACGTACGCCGGTTCGGCCGCCGAGACCGCGGACAACCAGGCCTTCTTCCAGGCCGTGATGGCCTCCGCGAAGGCCAAGCAGGCCGCCAACCCCGGCCTGGCGACCGTCGTGGTCACCTACGACGCCAGCTCGGCCCCGACCTTCCGCAACCAGATATCCCAGGCCGCGCAGATCTGGAACGGCTCGGTCGCCAACGTCCAGCTGCGCTCCGGCTCGGCCGCCGACTTCAAGTACTACGAGGGCAACGACAGCCGCGGCTCCTACGCCAGCACCGACGGGCACGGGCGCGGCTACGTCTTCCTCGACTACCAGCAGAACCGGCAGTACAACTCGCTGCGGGTGACCGCCCACGAGACCGGCCACGTGCTCGGCCTGCCGGACCACTACTCCGGCCCGTGCAGCGAGCTGATGTCGGGCGGCGGCCCCGGCACCTCCTGCACCAACCCCTACCCGAACGGTACCGAGCGCAGCCGCGTCAACTCCCTCTGGGCGCGCGGCTGACGGACCCGTCGGGCCCCGGGCCGGCCGCC
>NZ_JBHWCL010000097.1:0-35541 GCF_042735125.1 Kitasatospora sp. NPDC059599
GTCCCCGCCTGTCCGGACAGGCGGGGACGGCACCCGCCGTCTTCCCACTCGCGGGCCTTCCCCGGACGCGCCCGTCCTCTCCCCACGCACCCGTCTCCCCGCCGGGGAGCGCGTGGGGGTGGTCGGACCGAGCGGGGCGGGGCGGGGAAGTCGACCCTGGCGGCGTTGCCGGCCGGGGTGGTGGCGCCGACGGCGGGGTGGGTGGCGGTCGGCGGCGTACGACCGGTGCCGGGCCGGCTGGTGGCCCTGGTGCCGCAGGAGGCGTACGTCTTCCCCGGCTCGGTGCGGGAGAACCCGGCCTGGCCCGCCCCGGGCGTCGCGGACGAGCGGCTCGGCGCGGCGGTGGCGCTGCTGGGGGCGGAGGAGCCGGTGGCACGCCCGGGCGGGTCGGCCGCCGCGCTCCGCGATCCGGGTGAACTCTCCGCCGGTGAGCGTCAGTTGCCGGCGCTGGTGCGGACGTGCCCGCCCCCCGTGCCGGTCGTGGTGCCGGACGAGGCGACCTGCCACCTGGATCTTGGGGCCGAGGAGCGGGTCGAGCGGGCCTTCGCGGCCCGCCCGGGGACGCCGGTGGTCGTGGCGCACCGGATCGGTTCCGCGCTGCGGGCGGACCGGATGCTGCTGCCGGAGGGCGGTCGGGGGGTGCCGGCCCGGCACGGCGACCTGCTGGTGCTGTCCCCGTTCCACCGCGAGCCGGTCGGCCACCGGCTCGGTTCCGGGCCCCGGACCAGCGCGGGGACGGCGTCGTGATCTCGATAGGATCTCGTCCGTTCCGGCCGTTATGGTGGCCGGGGCACGGGCCGCGATCACCGGCTGGGGCGCGTACCGAGCGCCCGATCGGGGACTCGACCGTGCGCCACCGGCGCCGGCCGGGCGCCGATGACCAGCACCCTCCGCACGGAAAAGACGATTTCTCATGTCCGACACCCTCACCGACACCACCGGACCCGCGATCGGGACCGACGCCGACGAGAAGACGGCCGAGGACGCCGCGCACGGCCGCCACCGCGGCCGGTCCGCCTCCGACGACAGCCCGGAGTACGACCCGCACGGCCGCCACCGCGCGGCCGTGGCGCAGGGCTGAACCCACCCGCACAGCACGGGGCCCGTCGGGAGAGCAACGCTCCCCCGACGGGCCCCGGTCCGTTCCGATCCCGGTCCGTTCCGATCCCGGTCCGTTCCGATCCCGGTCGGCACGCCGCTCGGCGCCCCGACCCGTCCGGGCGCGCCGGTCCGGACGTCAGTCCATCGTCACGACGGTCCGCAGCGCCTCGCCGCTGCGCATCTGCGCGATCGCCTCGTTGACGTCCGCCAGGCCGACCCGGTGGGTGATCATGCCTTCGAGGTCGATCCGACCGGCCCTCCAGAGGTCCACGACCAGCGCCACGGTGCGCCCGACCGTCGCCCCGCCGTAGAGCGAGGGGAGCAGGCGCTTCTCGTTGAAGAACAGCTCGCCCATGGTGAACTGCGCGAGGTCGTCCTGGGCGCCCGCGCCGATGACGACCACCGCGCCGCCGCGCCGGGCGGCGTCGTACCCGGCCCGGACGGTGGCCGAGCGGCCGACGGCCTCGAAGACGTAGTCGAAGCCGCCGCCGGGCAGCTTCTTGGCCACCGCCTTCAGGTCCTCGGGGGCGATCGCCTCGGTGGCGCCGAAGGCGAGGGCGCGCTCGCGGCGGGAGGCGACCGGGTCGACGACGGTGATCCGGCCGGCGCCGCAGACCCGGGCGCCCTGGACGGTGGCCACGCCGACGCCGCCCGCCCCGATCACCGCGACGGACGCCCCGGGCTCGACCCGGGCGGTGTTCACCGCCGCCCCTATGCCGGTGGTCACCCCGCAGCCGATCAGTGCGGCGACCTCGTAGGGCAGGTCCGCGGGCACCTTGACCAGGGCGTTGGCGGAGACCACGACCTCGTCCGCGAAGGCGCCGGTGCCGTAGAAGCCGGAGGCGATCAGGCCGCCCTCCTCGATCCGGAACCCGGGGGCTCCGAGCCGGCGCAGGCTGGCGACGCAGAGGTGGCCGCGGTCCCGCTCGCAGTGGTCGCACCGGCCACAGGGGGCCATCCAGCAGAGCAGCACGCGGTCGCCGACGCGGAAGCCGGTCACGCCCTCGCCGACCTCCACGACGTCACCGGCACCCTCGTGCCCGGGGACGAACGGCGCGGGCTGCGGCAGGACGCCGCTCATCGCGGAGAGGTCGGAGTGGCACAGGCTGGCGGCGCGCATCCGGACCCGGACGCTGCCTCTTCTGAAGCCGACCGCGGTCACGTCCTCACGGACGTCGAGGGTGTCCTGGCCGGTCTTGTGCAGGACGGCTGCGCGCATGGGGCTGCTCCCTGTGTGCATCGGGTGACGCGGAGTGGATCCGAGGACGGGGCGATTCTGACATGGCCTCCGCAATATCAGTAGAACGGGTTTCAAAAGGGTGGGTAAAGCCCGAAAGCCCCGACCGCCCGATTGCGGCCGGCGCCACGGAGCCCGCCCGCGCCACCACCACTACCGTCCAGTAGGGTCCGACCACGTCCGTCCACGTCCCGACCCGAGGAGCATCGCATGTCCGACCTGCTGCAGAGCGCCCGCCCGGCGCCCGATGTGCTGGCGGCGTTCGAGGCGGCCACCGGGTTCATGCCAGTCGACGAGGGTCTCGCGCTGTACGCGGCGGCGGTGGTGGCCGCCCGCGAAACCGGCCTGCCCGTTCTGGAGATCGGCACCTACTGCGGCCGCTCGGCGATCCTGCTGGCCGCGGCGGCCCGGGAGGCCGGGACGGTCGCGCTGACCGTGGACCACCACCGCGGCTCGGAGGAGCAGCAGCCCGGCTGGGAGTACCACGACCCGGACCTGGTCGACCCCGAGGTCGGACTGATGGACACCCTGCCCCGGTTCCGCCGCGCCCTGCACGCCGCCGGGCTGGAGGAGCACGTGGTGGCGCTGGTCGGCCGCTCGCCGCGGATCGCCGCCCTCTGGGGGCGCCCGCTGGGCCTGGTCTTCATCGACGGCGGCCACACCGACGAGCACGCGACCGGCGACTACGAGGGCTGGGTGCCGCACCTGGCGCCGGAAGGCCTGCTGGTGGTGCACGACGTCTTCCCGAACCCGGCGGACGGCGGCCAGGCCCCGTACCGGGTGTACCTGCGGGCGCTCGCCGAGGGCTTCGAGGAGGTCGCGGTGACCGGTTCCCTGCGCGTCCTGCGCCGCTGCGCCCGCTGACCCCGGGCACCCCCCGACCGGGCGTTTCCCCCGAGCCGCCCCACGGCCCCGCACCGATGCTCTAACGTCGTGCCGGGGGTGTCGGGCGGGGGTTCGAACGGTACGGTGGCCGCGCAGCACCAGGCAGAGCATCGGCGGACGGTGGGGGCCAGCAGCGACATGACGGACCAGCAGAACACCGCCCCGGCGGTCTGGGACCCCACGGCGCGCGGCGGGGCCGGCGGCTGGGTGCGCGGCCCGCAGCCCCCGGCCGGCTCCGAGCCCGCCGCGCGGGCCCCCGCGCCGGTCGCCCCGCAGTCGCCCGCAGGCCCGCAGACCCCCGTCGACCCCCGTCTCGGCATGGTCGCCCCACCGCCCGCCCCCGGCGCCGTCGGCGACCAGGGACCACCGCTGGGCGCCCGCCCGTACCTGGCCGAGGCACCCGGCTACGACCCGCCGACGGCCCCGATCCCCCGCACCACCGCACCGCCGCAGCCCCCGGCCGCCCCTCCCGCGGCCTCGCCGTTCCCCTCCCACGCGACGGCGCAGCACCAGGCCCCGCAGCACCAGCCGCCGGGCGGCTACGGCTACCCCCAGCCCCCCGGAACCCCGCCGCAGCCCCCGTACGGCGCCCAGCCCCCGTACCCGGCCGCCGACCACCGGGCCGGCCACGAGGACGAGGACCGCCCGGCCAACCGCAGGGCCCCGCTGCTGATCGGCTTCGCCCTGCTCCTGGTGCTGGCGATCGGCGGCGGCCTGCTGTTCGCCGCCAGGGGCGGCGAAAAGGACGGCCGGGCCGCACCGGCCCCGGCCGCCACCGGCGCCGGCAATCCGCAGCCCGCCCCGACGCCCACCGGGACGGACGCCGCACCGGGCGGCGCCGCGAGCACCACGGCCCCGCCCACCACCGCGCCCTCGCCGACCGCGACCGGTGCCGGGCCCGGCGCCCAGGCGCAGGCCCAGGCGCTGGACGGTCTGCTCGGCGAGGGGGAGAACGCCAAGGCCCCGATCGGCAGTGCCGTCGCCAAGGTGAGCAGCTGCCCGTCGAAGGCCGACATCGAGAGCGCGGCCCAGGTCTTCGACACCGGCGCCACCCAGCGCGCCACCCTGCTGGCCAAGCTCGCCCAGCTCAGCGTCACGGACGTGCCGGGCGGCCAGGAGGCGCTGAACTCACTGAAATCCGCCTGGCAGTTGTCCGCCGACATCGACAAGGCGTACGCGAGCTGGGCGCGCGCCGTCGCCGCCCAGGGCTGCTCCGGCAGGGCCCCGACCACCCAGGACAAGAAGCACGCGGACGAGCTCAACCCGCAGGCGACCCAGGCGAAGACCGACTTCATGACCAAGTGGAACCCGATCGCCAACACCTACGGCCTCACCCCGCGGACCCAGGACAGGATCTGACCCACTCGTGACCGGCACCGCCCCTCGACCGCCCCGCCGTTCCACCCTGCTGCGCGTCACCACCGTGGTGGCCGCGGCCGTTCCGCTCTGCACGGCGGGCTGGTTCGGCTGGCAGGCCCTCGACCACCCCGACCCGGCGGGCGCCGCCGCCGCCTCCGCTTCCGCCCCGCCCACGACGGCGGCCTCCCCCGGTGGAACCGGCACGGACGGCGCGACCGGCGCGACCGGCGCGACCGGCGCCGCCGACCCCGCCGCTGCGCCCCTCACGCCCCCCGTCGCGCCGCCGCCGAGCTCGGAGGCACCGGCGCCCGAACCGCCCGCCGGGACGCCCCCGCAGGCCCCGACCCCGCCCCCGACAGCCGCCGCGCCGGGCGGCCTCGCGGGCCGCACCATCGTCCTCGACCCCGGCCACAACCCCGGCAACGTCGCGCACACCGCCGAGATCAACCGTCAGGTGGACATCGGCAACGCCCGCAAGGAGTGCGACACCACCGGGACCGAGACCAACGCCGGCTACAGCGAGGCCGAGTACACCCTGGACGTCTCCCGCCGGGCCCGCGCCATCCTGACCGCCCGGGGCGCCAAGGTCGTGCTGGTGCAGGACGGCGACCGCCCCTGGGGCCCGTGCATCGACGAGCGCGCCCGGGCCGGCGCCGACGCGCACGCCGACGCCGCGGTCTCGGTGCACGGGGACGGCGGCCCGGCGAGCGGCAGCGGCTTCCACGTGATCATGCCCGCCAGGGTGACGGCCGGGAAGGCGGACACCTCGGCGATCGTCGAACCCTCGCACCGGCTCGGCCTGCTGCTGCGCGACCGCTTCCACACCGCGACCGGCGAGCCGTACGCCGACTACATCGCGGAGCAGGGCCTGGACACCCGCTCCGACCTGGGCGGCCTCAACCTGTCGACCGTCCCCAAGGTGTTCATCGAGTGCGGTAACATGCGCAACTCGACGGACGCGAAGCGGATGACGGACCCTCAGTGGCGCCAGCAGGCGGCCCAGGGGATCGCCGACGCGCTCACCGCGTTCCTGACGACTCAATGAGAAGACTCGAAGACCCAGTACGGAAGTTGAGCCGCACACCAGGCCGGGCGGCACTACCGCTCGGCCCGCCTGGTTTGCAACGACTTCGCCCCGTTCCCGGTCCCGCCGTGCACCGGCAGGACGGTTGGGCCTAGGCTTCTGGTCCGTTCGGGAGTTTCGGCCGGTCATCCCGACCGCACGAACCACCGTCCAAGACACGTCAACGAGGGGAACGTTAGTGAATCTGCGCGCTCTCACCAGGGGAGACGCCGCCGTCGCAGGCGCGGCCGTCCTGCTCTTCATCGCCTCCTTCCTGCCTTACTGGACCGTGAACTGCTCCGGCAAGTACTGCGGTCCGGACGCTTCGCAGAACGCGTGGAGCACCGAGCTGTTCCCCATCCTGCCCTCGATCTACCTGCTGGGCATCGCCGCGGCGGTGCTGATCCTGGTGCAGCGCTTCCAGGGCCAGGGGGCCGCCAACCGCCAGGTGCTCGGCCTGCGGCTGGACCAGTGGGGCATCGCCTTCGCCGTCGCGGCGCTGTGGACCTCGATCTGGTCGCTCGGCGGCGGCCCGTCCGGCGGCAGCATCAGCCACGGCTTCGGCGCCTGGCTCGGCTTCATCGCGCTGATCGTGCTCGCCGGTGCGGCGGCCGCCGGTCCGCTGCTGCCGGCGCTGAAGGCCCCGCTGGTCTCCGACAGCCCGGCCGTCCCGTACCAGGGCGGCTACCCCGTCCCGGGTCAGCCCGGTCACCCGGGTGCGCCCGGCCAGTACGGCTACCCGGCGCAGGGCCACGACCCGGCGTTCGGCGCCCAGGCCGGCTACGGCTACCCGGCCGCCGGCCAGCCGCAGCCCGGCCAGCCGGCCCAGCCGCAGGACGCCGGTGTCCCGGCCCCGCAGCCGAGCCCGGTCGCGCAGCAGGCCGCCCCGGCGGCGGACTTCCAGCCGTTCTGGTTCGCCGTCCCGGCGCCGCGTCAGCTCGCGCCGAAGGACAACCCGGCCGGCGCGCCGATCGGCGAGGTCGTGCCCGGTACCTGGTACCTGGCCGTCGAGCAGCGCGGCGCCGCGCTGGTCGCGCAGCTCGCGGACGGCACCCAGGGCGTGCTGACCGACACCACGGGCCTCCAGCGCGGCTGACGTCCCCGGACGCACGAGGAAGGGGCGGGACCGGTTCTCCGGTCCCGCCCCTTCGCCGTGCCCGTGCTCAGCGGCCGGTCGTGCTCAGCAGCAGTCCTGGACCACCAGTCCGGCGGGCAGCTGGTCCCCGCCGAAGACCGCGACCGTGGCCGGGTCCCCGCCGAGCGCGGCCACCGCGAGCAGCAGTGCCCCGGCCGTCCAGGTGGTGCGCTCCTCCGGCCAGATCGCGTCGTCCTCGAACACGTAGCCGGTCCAGTAGGAGCCGTCCTCGTGCCGCAGGTGCCGCTGGATCCAGCGCAGGATGTCCACCGCGCGGTCGGACTGCCCGATCGCCCAGAGCGCGAGCGCCAGCTCGGCGCTCTCGCCGCCGGTCACCCACGGGCGGTCGCTGACGCAGCGCACGCCGAGGCCGGGGACGACGAAGCGCTCCCAGTCCCGCTCGATCCGGGCCAGCGCCGCCTCGCCGCGCAGGCCGGTGCCGAGGACCGGGTAGTACCAGTCCATCGAGTAGCGGTCCTTGTCCAGGAACCGCTCCGGGTGGTGGGCGATGGCGTGCCGCAGCCGCCCGGCCGCGAGCTCCCAGTCGGGCTGGGGCTCCTCCAGGTAGTCGGCGATGGCCAGCCCGCAGCGCAGCGCGTGCAGGATGCTGGACGAGCCGGTGAGCAGCCCCTCCTCGGTGGCGGTGCCGTCCTCGCCGACCCGCCAGGCGATCGGGCCGCCGGGCAGCCGCAGCGCGACGATGAAGTCCAGGGCGCGCCGGACGACCGGCCAGATCCACTCCAGGAACGCGTCGTCGCCGGTGCTCAGGTGGTGGTGCCAGACCCCGACCGCCACGTAGGCGCAGAAGTTGCTCTCCTTGGCGCGGTCGGTGACCACGCCGTCGGTGTAGGCGGCGTACCAGGAGCCGTCCGGGTTCTGGGTGCCGGCGAGCCAGCGGTAGGCGGCCTCGGCGGCGGCGTGCTCGCCGGCCGTGTCGAGGGCCATCGCGGCCTCGGTGTGGTCCCAGGGGTCCAGGTGGTGGCCGGCGAACCACGGTATGGCGCCGTCGGGGCGCTGCTCGGCCAGGATGCTGCGCACGGTGTCGGCGGCCTGCTCGGCGTCGAGGACCCCGTCCAGGAGCAGCACCTCGGGGACGGCGGCGGTCACGCCACGCCGCCCGGGGCGCGGTTCGGCTTGGAGGCGTAGGCCACGAAGCTCTTGCCGATGACCGGGTTGAGCGCGCGCTCGGCGGCCTTGGTGAGGGTGCTGATCACCGGGGTGCCGACGATGTCCCAGACCAGCAGCTGGTGGTAGGCCTTGACCGGCAGCGCCTTGTCGTTGTCCACGCCGACCGCGCACTTGATCCACCAGTACGGCGAGTGCAGCGCGTGCGCGTGGTGGGTGCCGTACGGCTCCAGGCCGGCGTCCTTGAGCTTGCCGAGCAGTTCGTCGCCCCGGTAGATCCGGATGTGGCCGCCCTCGACCTCGTGGTACTCGTCGGACAGCGCCCAGCAGATCTTCTCGGGCAGCCAGCGCGGCACGGTGACGGCGAGCAGGCCGCCCGGCTTGAGGACGCGGAACATCTCGTTGAGCACGCCCTTGTCGTCGGGGATGTGCTCCATCACCTCGGAGATGATGATCTTGTCGAAGTACTCGTCCTCGAACGGCAGCGCCAGCGCGTTGCCCTCCATCGCGACCGCCGACGCGCCCTCGGGGGCCTCACCGGCCTGCTCCATCGCCGCGAACCACTTCCTGACCTCGGCGATCTCCTCGGTGTTCTGGTCGAGGGCGATCACGTTGGCGCCGCGGCGGTAGCACTCGAACGCGTGCCGGCCCCCGCCGCAGCCCAGGTCGAGCACCCGGTCGCCGGGGGCGAGCGGGAAGCGCGAGAAATCGACGGTCAGCACTGCAGGACTCCCATTCCTATTGCTACCAAGCGTCCTTGACGCTTCGTCACGCTTCGTTGGGCGGCGCGCGCCCCGGGCGGTGGATCCGCGCCGGGGGCGCGTCCGGCCCGGGCGGGCTAGGCCACGTACCGCCAGCCGGGCCCGGAGCGGGCCCGGGCGCCGGCGCCGGTGGCGATCGCCGCGCGGTAGGCCTCGGCGGTCAGCTCGGCGGCCCGCTCCCAGGTGAACCGGGCCAGCACCCGCTCCCGGCCGGCCGCGCCGAGACCCGCGCGCAGCTCCGGGTCGTCCAGCAGTCGGCCGAGCGCCGCGGCCAGCGCGTCCGCCTCGCCCGGCGGCACGGCCAGGCAGGTCTCCCCGTCCGGTCCGGCGACCTCGGGGATCGCCCCGCCGGTGGTGGCCACCAGCGGGGTGCCGGTGGCCATCGCCTCGGCGGCGGGCAGCGAGAAACCCTCGTACAGCGACGGGACGCAGGCCACCTCGGCCGAGCGGTACAGGTCGACCAGTTCCCCGTCGGTCAGGCCGCTGCGGAACTCGATGTGCTCCGCCAGGCCGAAGCGTCGCACCGCCTCGGCCACCGGCCCGTCGTCCTTCTGCGGCTTGCCGACCACCACCAGGTGGGCGTCCCGCTCGGTGCGGACCTTCGCGAGCGCCTCGACCAGGAAGACCAGGCCCTTCAGCGGGACGTCCGCGCTGGAGGTGGTGACGATCCGGCCGGGCACCCGCCCGACCGCGTCCGAGGGCGACCACAGACGGGTGTCGGCGCCGATCGGCACCACCGAGATCGCGCCGGGCGCGGCGCCCAGGTGCTCGGCGATCTCGCGCTGCGAGCTGCCGGAGACGGTGATCACGTGGTCCAGCCGGGCGGCGACCCGGCGCTGCATCCGGGTGAAGGCGTACCAGCGGCGCAGCGACAGCCGCTTGAGCCGGGTGGGGGCCGCGTCCAGCTCCAGCTGCCGGTCCACGGTGATCGGGTGGTGGATCGTGGTGACCAGCGGGAAGCCGTGCCGGGCCAGGCCGAGCAGGCCGTAGCCGAGGGTCTGGTTGTCGTGCACCACGTCGTAGCGGCCCTTGTGCCGGGCCAGGTACCGGCGGGCGCGCAGCGAGAAGGTGAGCGGCTCGGGGAAGCCGCCGGTGCGCATGGTGGCGAACTCCAGCACGTCCACCGGGTCGCGGAACTCGCCGCGGGCGGGGGTGCGGAACGGGTCGTCGGCGCGGTAGAGGTCCAGGCTGGGCAGCTCCACCAGGCGCACCGAACCGGGGCCCTCGACGTCGTCCAGCACCGGGTAGGGCTGGGCCCCGATCACGTCCACGTGGTGGCCGAGCCTGGCCAGCTCACGGGAGAGGTGCCGTACGTACACGCCCTGACCGCCGCAGAAGGGGTCCCCGCGGTACGACAGCAGGGCAATCCGCAGCGGCTGCGCGGTCATCGTGGGCCCTCATCTCTAGCTGCTATCTGTGCTGCCGGTCGCTAAAGTAGATCAGGTTTCAGTGGCTGGGGAACTCGTCGTCGACCACGTGAACAATGAGAGACCTCGAAGATACCGGCCCGTAGCTTTCCCTCAGGAGCCAGGGCTGGTGATTCCCGCCACGCCGGACCTCGCCCACCTTGCCGATCCGTGGAGCACACCGCCACTCTCGCCCGCCCGGGAGCACCCTTGCCGCCGTCGACCGAGCCCCTGACCCCGACCCCCCTCGTGCCCCGGCCCGGTGAGCTGCCGCTGACCACGCGCCAGGCCGAGCGCCGCCGGCGGATCCTGCGGGCCGCCACCGCGCTGGCCGCCCGGGGCGGGTACGAGGCGGTGCAGATGCGGGAGGTCGCGGAGAGCGCGCAGGTCGCGCTGGGCACGCTCTACCGGTACTTCCCGTCCAAGGTCCACCTGCTGGTCGCGGTGATGCTGGAACAGCTCCAAGGCCTGCACGAGCACATCCGGCGCCACCCGCCGACCGACCCGGAACCGGCCCTGCGGGTCGCCGACACCCTCACCCGGGCTTTCCACGCGTTGCAGCGCGAACCGCTGCTGGCCGAGGCGATGGTCCGGGCGCTGTCCTTCGCCGACCGCTCGGTCGGCGCCGAGGTGGACCAGGTCAGCGCCGCCACCGGACAGCTCATCCTGGACGCGATCGGCCAGTCCGGCCCGGCCAGCGAGAGCCAGCGCGCGGCCGTCCGGGTGATCGAGCACACCTGGCACTCGGCACTCGTCGCCTGGTTGTCCGGGCGCGCCTCGATCGCCGAGGTCCGGGCCGACCTGCACACGGCGGCCCGGCTGCTCACCCTGCCCTGACCGCACCCCGGTCCGACACCCGCCGACTGGAACCTGTTCCTGCTACGGCGCGGTGGCCCACGCGCTCCGGCGGCTAGAGTCGACGGACAGCACAACTCCATCCGCTCCTCCCCCGGGGGAAGCCGGTGCGAATCCGGCGCTGACCCCGCAACCGTGAGTCCGGCCCCCTGGCCCGGACGAGTCGGAGCACCCGGGGCGGGGCGAGCGGCCAGTCCGGACGCACGCGCCCGGCACCGTCGAGGACTACGGAACGGCCCCGCCCGGGCCACCACCGCTCACCGAAAGGCACAACCGCACCATGCTGACCGCCGCCCGCCTGGGCGCCGCCGCCCTGTCCGCCGCGCTGCTCACCGGCGTCGCCGCCGGACCGGCCCTGGCCGACAGCCCCTCGCCGACCCCCGCCGCCGTCCCCGACGGCCTGTACGGGAAGGGCGACCCGACCTACGACGGCGTCTGGCGGCAGTCGCTCGCGCTCACCGCGCTGACCGCCGCCAAGGTCACGCCCGCCGACTCGGCGGTCGGCTGGCTCACCGGCCAGCAGTGCGAGGACGGCGGCTGGCCCTCCTACCGGGCAGCCGGCGCGGCCTGCGACCCCAAGACCGAGGACAGCAACGCCACCGCCGTCGCCATCCAGGCCCTGGCCGCCCTCGGCGGGCACCAGCCGGCCGTCGACAAGGGCGTCGCCTGGCTCAAGGCCAACCAGAACGCCGACGGCAGCTGGGCCTACAACCCGGGCAGCCCGGGCGACGCCAACTCCACCGGACTCGCCGTCAACGCGCTGTTCGCCGCCCGGACCGACCCGGCGAGCGTCGCCAAGGCGGGCACCGGCGGCGCCGCGAAGAACGCCTTCGACGGCCTCGCCCGCTTCCAGCTCGGCTGCACGGCCCCCGTCGACCAGCGCGGCGCCTTCGCCTACCAGCCGGACGCCGCCACCGGCGCCCTCGCCCCCAACGCCCTGGCGAGCGGCCAGGCCGCGCTCGCCGCCGCCGGCGGACACCTGCCGGTCGTCGGCTCGGTGCGCGCCGACGACGAGGCCAAGCCGCTCGCCTGCGCAGACGGCTCCGCGCCCGCCACCGTGCCGCACGCCGAGTCGGGCGAGGCCGTCGCCGCCTACCTCGCCGCCCAGTTGGAGGCCGGCGGCAACCACCTCACCCTCACCACGCCGGGCGCCGCCCCGACCCCCGACCACACCGCGACCGCCTGGGCCGCCCTCGCCCTCGTCCAGAGCGGCCACCCCGACCAGGCCGCCAACGCCACCGACTGGCTCGAAGGCCAGGAAGCCACCTGGACCAAGAACGGCACCGACGCCGGCGCCACCGCCACCCTGCTGCTCGTCGCCCAGGCCGGCCACCGCGCCACCGCCGACCTCACCGGCAAGCTCACCGCCCTCGGCCCGGCCCCCAAGGCCGCCGCCACCACTGCGGACGAGACCACCTCGGCGAAGAAGAAGAACGACGGCATCGGCCAGTACTGGATCATCGGCGTCGGCCTGCTCATCGGCATCGGCGGCGGCCTCCTGCTCAGCCTCCAGCGCAAGCGCAACCCGCACCTGTGACGCACCCGAACCACCGGGCCCGCGCCGTCCGCGCGCACGGTCGCGGCGCCCGTACCCGGCGCCGCACCACCGCACTGCTCCTGCCGCTGGTCGGGGCACTGCTGGTGGTCGCCGGTGCCGCTCCCGCACAGGCGGCGGGATACCGGTACTGGTCGTTCTGGCGCGGCACGGACGGCGGCTGGGCCTACCAACAGCAGGGCCCGGCGATCGCCGTACCACCGGACGGGGCCGTGGACGGCTGGCGGTTCGCGATGAGCCCGGACGGCGGGCAGGACGCCGCGAAACCGCGGACGGCCGCGAGCTTCGCCGACATCTGCGCGCAGACGCCCGCGCAGGAGGGGCACAAGCGGGTCGCCGTCGTGCTGGACTTCGGGACCCCCGAGGACGCCGGATCGGCCGGGGCGGTGCCCGAGCCGCGGACGACGTGCGCCGCCGTCGCGCCGCGGGCCACCTCGGCCGAGGTGCTGGCCGCCGTCGCACCGCCGCTGCGGTACGACACCAACGGGCTGCTGTGCGCCATCGCCGGGTACCCGACGGCGGGCTGCGGCGACCAGGTCGGCGCGGCGGGCGCGGCCGGGCCGGCCGGGCCCGGTCCGTCCGGCGACCACGGCGGCGGCCCGGACATCGGGCTGATCGCCGGCGGCGCGCTGGTCGCCGTCCTCGCCGGCGGCGCCGTCTGGCAGGCGCGCCGGCGCCGCACCCCGTGAAGCCGTGAACCTGCGAAGCCGTGAAGCCGCGAAGCCGTGAAGCCATGGACCCGCGAAGCCGTGAAGCCGTGAACCCCGCCCAGGAAGCCGCCGTGCGCAGCACCTCCACCCGTAGCACCCGACCGCCCACCGGGCCCCGCCAACTGCACCCCGGGGCGTGGTGGTTGTGGGCGCTCGGGCTGGGCGCGGCGGCGACCCGCACCACCAACCCGGCGATCCTGCTGCTGCTCGCCGCCGTCGCCGGGTACGTGGTCGCGGCCCGGCGCGGCGACGCGCCCTGGTCGCGGTCGTACGGGGCGTTCCTGCGGCTGGGCCTGCTGGTGCTCGGGATCCGGCTGGTGTTCGCGGTGTTCCTCGGCTCGCCGATCCCCGGCACCCACGTGCTGTTCACGCTGCCCGAAGTGCCGCTGCCCGCCTGGGCGCAGGGCGTGCGGATCGGCGGCCGGGTGACCGTCGAAGGCCTGCTCGCGGCGCTGTACGACGGGCTGCGCCTGGCGACCCTGCTGGTCTGCGTCGGCGCCGCCAACTCCCTGGCCAGCCCGGCCCGGCTGCTGCGCACCCTGCCCGGCGCGCTCTACGAGGCGGGCGTGGCCGTGGTGGTGGCGATGACCTTCGCCCCCAACCTGGTCGCGGACGTCCGCCGGCTGCGCGCCGCACGGCGGCTGCGCGGCCGCAGCGACAAGGGCGTCACGGCCGTGCTGAGCGTCGGACTGCCCGTGCTGGAGGGTGCGTTGGAGCGCTCCATCGCGCTGGCCGCCGCGATGGACACCCGCGGATTCGGCCGCACCGCCGACGTCCCGCGCCGGCTCGCCCGGGTGACGGCCGCACTCACCCTGGCCGGACTGCTCGGCGTCTGCCTCGCCGCGTACGGGCTGCTGACCGCCAGCGGCACCGGCTGGGCCCTCCCGGTGCTGGCGCTCGGCCTGGCCGCCGCCTTCGCCGGACTGCTCCTCGGCAGCCGGCGATCCGTCAGGACCCGCTACCGGCCCGACCCCTGGGCGCTGCCCGAGTGGCTGACCGCCGGATCCGGAGTCGCCGTGGCGGCCCTCACCACCTACCTGGCCGCACGGGACCCGGCCGCCTTCGCCCCCACCGTCGTCCCGCCGACCGTCCCCGCGCTGCCGCTGGCCGCCGTCCTGACCGTCCTGCTCGGCCTGGTACCGGCGTTCGCCGCCCCGACCCCGCCCCGGAGGGCATCGTGATCACCTTCGAGCAGGTCTCCGTCCGGTACGACGAGTCCGCCGCACCCGTCCTCGACGGCGTCGACCTCACCGTCCCCGAGGGTGAACTCTGCCTGCTGGTGGGCCCGTCGGGCTCCGGCAAGTCGACCCTGCTGGGCGCGGTCAGCGGCCTGGTGCCGCACTTCACCGGCGGCGTCCTGCACGGCCGGGTCACCGTCGGCGGCCGGGACACCCGGGAACACCGGCCGCGCGAACTCGCCGACCTGGTCGGCACGGTGGGGCAGGACCCGCTGGCGCACTTCGTCACCGACACGGTGGAGGACGAACTCGCCTACGGCATGGAGTCACTCGGCCTGCCGGGCGACGTGATGCGCCGCCGGGTGGAGGAGACCCTCGACCTGCTCGGCCTCGCCGACCTGCGCGACCGCGCGCTGGGCTCCCTCTCCGGCGGCCAGCAGCAACGCGTCGCCATCGGCTCGGTGCTCACCGTGCACCCGCGGGTGCTGGTCCTCGACGAGCCGACCTCGGCCCTGGACCCGGGCGCGGCCGAGGAGGTACTGGCCGTCCTGCAGCGACTGGTGCACGACCTCGGCACCACCGTGCTGATGGCCGAGCACCGGCTGGAACGCGTCGTCCAGTACGCCGACCAGGTGCTGCTGCTGACCCCGGGCGCGCCCCCGGTGCTGGGCGAACCGGCCGACGTGATGGCGCACTCGCCGGTGCACCCGCCCGTCGTCGGCCTCGGCCGGCTCGCCGGCTGGCGGCCGCTTCCCCTGTCGGTGCGCGACGCGCGACGCAGGGCGGCGTCCCTGCGCGCCGAGCTGGACGGCCGCGCGCCCGCCGCCGCGCCCGCCCCCACCGGGGAACCGATCGCCGTCACCGACCGCCTCGCCGTCCGGCGCGGCCCGGTCCACGCCCTGCGCGGCGTGGACCTCGCACTCCGCCCCGGCGAGATCACCGCGCTGATGGGCCGCAACGGCGCCGGCAAGTCCACCCTGCTCGGCGGCCTGGTCGGCCTGCACGCCCCCGCCTCCGGCAGCGTCCGGGTCGGCGGCCTCGTCCCGCACCGCACCCGCCCCGCCGAACTGATCCGGCAGGTCGGCCTCGTCCCGCAGGACCCGCGCGACCTGCTGTACGGCGAGTCCGTCGCCGCCGAATGCGCGGCGGCCGACACCGACGCGGGCGCCGAACCCGGCACCTGCCGCGCCCTGGTCGAACGCCTGCTGCCCGGCATCGCCGACGCCGCCCACCCGCGCGACCTCTCCGAGGGCCAGCGGCTCACCCTCGCACTCGCCGTCGTGCTCACCGCCCGGCCCCCGCTGCTGCTGCTCGACGAGCCGACCCGCGGCCTGGACTACGCGGCCAAGGCCCGGCTGGTGGAGATCCTGCGCGGCCTCGCCACCGAGGGCCACGCGGTGCTGCTGGCGACCCACGACGTCGAGCTGGCGGCCGAACTCGCCCACCGCACGGTGATCCTGGCCGAGGGCGAGATCGTCGCGGACGGACCGACGGCCGAAGTCGTGGTCTCCTCGCCCGCGTTCGCCCCGCAGGTCGCCAAGGTGCTGGCGGGGCCGTGGCTCACCGTGCGCCAGGTCGGGGAGGCGATCGGCGCATGAGCCGTCCGGTCCCGCTCGGCCGACGGTCGGTCGCGGTGCTGTCGTTGACCTCGCTGGTCGGCGTCGCCGCCTTCGGCTGGCCGCTGCTCGCCTCGACCAAGTCCGCGCTGGTCGGCCACGCCACCGACGCGCCCTGGCTGTTCGCGCTGCTGCTGCCCCTGCTGCTCGCCGTCGTCGTCGCGCAGATCTCCGAAGGGCGGCAGGCGGGCGGCGGCGCCCCGGGGCTCGACGCCAAGTCCGTCGCGCTGCTGGGCGTCCTGGCGGCGGCAGGCGCGGCGCTGCGCCCCCTCGGCGCCGGAACGGCCGGACTGGAGCCGATGTTCTTCCTGATGGTGCTGTCCGGGAGGGTGCTCGGCCCCGGTTTCGGCTTCGTCCTGGGCTCGTTGTCGATGTTCGCCTCCGCGCTGCTCACCGGCGGGGTCGGGCCGTGGCTGCCGTTCCAGATGCTGGCGATGGGCTGGGTCTGCCTCGGCGCGGGACTGCTGCCGGGCTCCGCCGCGCTGCGCGGACGCCGCGAACTCCTGCTGCTGGCGGGATACGGCGCGGTGTCCGCCCTGTTGTACGGCACCATCATGAACCTGCAGGGCTGGCCGTACATCGGCGGACTGGCCGGCTCCGTCTCCTTCGTCCCCGGCGACCCGCTGCCCGCCAACCTGGTCCGCTTCGCCGCCTACTGCCTGACCACGTCACTGGGTTGGGACCTGCCCAGGGCCGCGCTGACCGTCGTCCTGTGCCTCACCCTCGGCACCCCCGTCCTGCGCGCCCTGCGCCGCACCACTCGCCGGGCCGCCTTCGACGCGCCGGTCACCTTCCGACCGCCGGAAGGGTGAACTGCCTTTCCCCCGCGCGCCGTACGCCCCGGCCCCTACCGCACCAACGGCGACCAGGTGATCCCGTACGGCTGCAACGCCACCGATCCCAACCAGCTGTTCCGCGTCGAGGACGGCTACATCGAGGTCCGCGACACCCTCTGAACCCGCCTGCTCGTAGGGTGGACATCCGTACGTCGCAGCAGAACGGAGTTCCCCGCGTGTCCGAAGAGCCCGAGGTTCCTGACGCATCCGAGGTGTCCGAGGCGTCCGAGGCGTCCGAGGTGTCCGACGAGGACGAGGTGTCCGACGAGGACGAGTCGCCCTGGATCGTCGCGGCGTGCCCGGTCACCCCCGAACTGGTCGCCCAGATCGCCGGAATGATGGAACTCGACTGGGAGGACCCCGAGCCCACCGAGAAGGCGATGCTCGCCGCCGGCTGGCGCTCGACCGGCGACTACCTGGGCGAGTTCAACGAGAAGGCGTACACGCCCGCCGGGCACCTCGTGTACGGGGACGACCGCTTCGCCATGCCGTTCGCGTACGAGTACTGGATCCACCCCGACGGGGCGTGGACGGAGGACTTCTGGGGAGAGCAGCCCGGCTGGCGGAGCGTCGTCGACCCGCCGGCCGGGGCGTTCAACGTCCAACTGGACTCCGTCGCCGGTCACTTCACCGCCCTGCTCGGGCCACCCGACCACGACGTCGTCTACCGGAAGGACCGCTGGCGGTACCGGATCTGGCGGCGGGGCGACAACGTCCTGGTCGTCGCCCCGGGCCTGGACGGCTTCTCGTACTCCCAGTTCGAGCACGCCTACGTCCAGATCCGCCGGCTACCCGCAGGGACGCCGCTCCCGCCCACCGCCGAGTTGCCCGACTTCCTCACCTGGTGAGCACCGACCGCACCGCCGCCCGGCACCGGCCACGGGCCGCCCGCACATCCCGTCCCACCCGGGACATTCGTGCCGGCGCGGCCCGTCCGTCGTGCTCGGTGCCGCAGGAACGGACGGCACCTTCGCCAACCGCCCTGCCAGGATCGCCCCCACACTGTGCGTGACCCGCTCCGGCAGCGGCGCCGCGAGGATTCCGGTCAGCGCCTCCCGCGTCCACCCACCCGCGAGCAGCCCCTCCACCCGCGCGGCCTGGTCGGACAGCGGCTTCCCCGCCAACGCCATCCGAGGCTCCCGGCGCCCGAGGTCCAGCAGCAGCGCCATGCCCGCCGTCGACCTCCGGGATGGAAGGACGGAAGGTTCTTCCATTTCCTCCCCTTTCGGTTCCTTGGAAGGGCTTCCCGCCTTCCCGGCACCCACCGCCCCCGGTCCAGGCGCCCCGGCGGCCGGAGACACGGGAAGCGGTGGCACCGCGTGGACGGCCTTGCCCGTGGTCACCGGCACCTCATGAACCGAAACGACCGTCCGCACCTGCCCCGTCACCGGATCGCGAAGCGTCCGCCGGATGTAGTGCCCGGCCGTCTCCAGCTCCCGCAACGCCCGGGAGACCGTCGCCCGCCCCTCCACACTCTTCGCCGCGAGCGTGCGGATGTCCTCACGCGCCCCATCCGGCAGACTGAGCAGGTAGCTCAGGAGCCCGCGCGCCGCCCAACTCAGCGAGTGCTTACGGACGACGTGGCCGTTGTCGAGGATCGTGTACCCGGGCGCATGCTTGGGGATACGATGAATCTGCATCTTGGAGTTCTCTCTCCTGGTGCCATACCCCGGGGTGTTGGAGCACCGCCGGGGCTTTCTCTTGCCCACCCACCGAGCGCCCCACAGGAACGCCCGGCACCGCAATGTTCACCGATATGCCGTAACCATGCGTCAAACTCCGCCTCAGATCCCCCATTCGGGCGGCGCAAGCGCACACGCACCAGCGCGCGCCGGGCGCGCGAGCTGGGGACACCTGCCGTATCACTGCTGACTTGCCACCGTCGGACGTGGACGGTCCGGCCTCCCAGGCTGTGGCGGCAGGCGCCGAGTTGCTCGCGCCGCCGGCCGACATGCCCTACGGCGCCCGGCAGTCGGTGCTGCGCGACCCGTTCGGCCACGTCCGGATCTTCCTGACGCCCCTCGCGTGATCCCCGCTCACGCACCCGTTCCCGTCCGGGCGCCGTACTTGCCGCCGCGGGAGGCGAGTTCCTTGATCACGACCCCGGTGCGGCCGCTGACGTGCGCCCGCCGGAGGGTGTCGTCGCGCCGGGTGAACTGGCCGACGGCGTTGTCGCGGCCGAGGGTGACGGCGCGGGCGATGTAGCGCGGCGTGTACGGCGTGGGGGTGCGGCCGGCGATCAGACGGGCCACGTTGTCGACGGCGTGGGCGGCCTGCGGGCCGGCCAGGGCACAGGCGAAGCGGGCCCCGGGGACCGCGGCGCAGTCGCCGACGGCGAAGATCCGTTCGTCGTCGACGCTGCGCAGTGACGCCTCCACGACCGCGCGGCCGTCCCCGTCCACGGTCAGACCGCTGCGCGTCGCCAGGTCGGGGACCCCGGACACGATCGCCCACAGCGTGAGGTCGGAGATCAGTGACACGCCCGACCGCAGGTGCACGACGCCGTCGGCGGCCGCCGTGACGCTGTCGTCCGTGATCTCGACCCGCAACCGCTCCAGCCCGGCCCGGACCTTCCGGTACGCCCGGCCGGTGAAGCCGTCGGCGACCGCCGGCCCGACGATCCGCACCGTCAGGTCCGGCCGCGCCCCTGCCACCTCGGCCGCTGTCTCGATGCCCGTCGCGCCGCCGCCGACCACCGTCACCGTGCTGCCCGGCGTCAGCGAGGCGAGCAGTGCCCGCGCCCGCTCCGCCCCCTCCCAGGTACCGACCGGGACGGTGCCCGGCAGCGGCCGCACCGTGCTGCCCACGGCGAGGAACGCCCAGTCGAAGGAGAGGGACGTGCCGTCGTCGAGGACGACCCGGCCGTCGGCGAACCAGTCGACGGCGCCGACCCGCAGCGCCACCCCGGTGCGGAGCATCGCCGCGATCGGCGTCGCGGCGACGGCCGTCCCGGCGACCTGCTGGTGCAGCCGGACGCGTTCCACGAAGTCGGGGCGCGGGTTGACCACCGTGACCTCGGCGGCCCGCACCTTCCTCGCGACCCGGTTGGCCGCGAGCATCCCCGCGTACCCGGCGCCCACCACGACGACCTTCATCTCGGGAATCACCCTCATCTCTGCCTCCCTGCCGTCTGCTCGTCGGCATGGAGATACCGACGGGCCCGGAGCCGTGACACCGCACCGGTGTGGCGCGGGACACACGGCGCGGCATGTCACGGATCGGCGGGCTCCGGCGTCCTGTGGGAGGCAGCGCCGAACCAGGAGGAGAGACCATGAGCAGCGAGAGCGACGACGGCCGCCGTCCCGACCCGGCCACCGAGGCGTTCGTCGCCCACCGCAACCTGCTCTTCACCGTCGCCTACGAGATGCTCGGCTCGGCGGTGGACGCCGAGGACGTCCTGCAGGAGACCTGGCTGCGCTGGGCGGGCGTCGACCTCGCCACGGTGCGCGACCACCGCGCCTACCTGGTCCGGATCACCACCCGGCAGGCACTCGGACGGCTGCGCACGCTCAGCCGGCGCAGGGAGTCGTACGTCGGGCCGTGGCTGCCCGAACCGCTGCTCACCTCGCCCGACGTGGCCGAACAGGTCGAGCTGGCCGACAGCATCTCGATGGCGATGATGATGGTCCTGGAGACCCTCGCGCCCACCGAGCGGGCCGTGTTCGTCCTGCGCGAGGTGTTCGACCTCGGGTACGAGGAGATCGCCGAGGCCGTCGACAAGACCCCGGTCGCGGTCCGCCAGATCGCCCACCGGGCGCGGGTGCACGTCGCGGCGCGCCGTCCGCGCGGCACCGTCTCGCCGGAACAGGCCCGGACCGCGATCGCGGCCTTCCAGCGGGCCGTCGAGACCGGTGACCTGCAGGGCCTGCTGGACCTCCTCGCCCCCGACGTGGTCGCCCTCAGCGACGGCGGCGGCATCAAGCAGGCCATGCCGCGGCCCACCGTCGGGGCCGAGCCGGTCGCCCGCCTGCTGACCGCCGGCGTCGCCCTGTGGGGCCCGGTGGTGACGACCGAACCGGCCCAGGTCAACGGGCACCCGGCGCTGGTCCTGCGGATCGACGGGGAGATCGACCTGGTGGTGGCGATGCGGCTCGACGAGGGACTGATCACCGGCATCTACTCGGTGCGCAACCCGGAGAAGCTGACGTACATGACGCGGGAGACGACGGTGAGCCTCTGAGTCGCGTTCCCTCGATCCCGGCCGACGTTTCCGAACGCACGCGCACGGTGCGACCTGGCACGGCCGTACGCTGTCCCGCAACACGGACAGACGAGGTCGTTCGGAAGTCGGGGAAACCAGTGGAACTACGTCAGTTGCGCGTCTTCGAGGCCGTCGTCGCCCACCGCACCGTGCCCGGCGCGGCCGTGGCGCTCGGACTCGCCCCGTCCTCCGTCTCGGAGCAGATCCGCACGCTGGAGCGGAGCCTGGGCACCGAGCTGTTCGAACGGGCCCTGCGCGGTATGACCCTCACCCCGGCCGGGGAGCGGCTGTTGCCGTGGTCCCGGCGGCTGCTGGAGCAGGCCGAGCAGGCCCGGCGGGAGGTGGTCGCGGTCCGCGCCCGGCTGCGGCTCGGCGCACTGGGGAGCATCGCGGCCACCCACCTGCCCGCCGTGCTCGCCCGGCTCGCCGAACACCGGCCCGGCCTGGAGATATCCCTGCACACCGGCACCGCCCGGGACGGCCTGCTCGGCGGGGTCGCGGCCGGAGCCCTGGAGGCGGCGCTGATCCTGGACACCGCCGGCCCGCTCGGCGACCTCGGCTTCTACCTGCCGCCGGCCCCGCTCGACCACGTCGACCTGCAGGACGTCCCGCTCGCCCTGGTCGCCGCCCCCACCGACCCGCTCGCCGGCGCCACCTCGCTCACCCGCGAGCACCTGCGCGGCCGGCGGCTCCTCGTCGACACCCCCGCCTGTTCCTTCCACCTCGCCGGCGAGCGCCTGTTCGGCCAGGACGTCGACCGCGTCCGCACCGGCGGTGTCGCCGTCACCCGTGCCTGCGCCGAACAGGGCCTCGGCGTCGCGCTCCTACCGGAGTTCGCGGTCCACGACCAGCTGGCCGCCGGCACCCTGGTCCGCCTGCCGCTCGATCCCCCGCCGCTGCGCCTGCGCCTGGTCTGGCGCAGCGGCCGCGAGACCGTGCCGGGCCTGCGCGAGGTCCTGTACGCCGCCCCGGCCTGAGCCGGGCCGGCCTGAGCCCGCCCGACCACCGGAGGCGGTCACCGGGCAGCGGCCTTGGCGCCCACACGGCAGCGACGTAGCGGGCGGTGCACGACTCGGGAGCGCGAACCCGGCGGCCCGGGCCACCGCCGCGAACGGAGATCAGCCGGACGGGACCCGAAGCCCCTTCCGGTGAAGGCGAGTTGAGCCCCCGGGAGCCGGTTGACGGGATGGACCGGCGTACGTACGGTCCAGGGTGGACACGGTCCACATCCAGGGGGTCACCGTGAGGCATGTCGACTTGGCCGGGCAGGGCGAGCAGATCGATCCGAGCAACCCGGGGCACTGGCTCGCCCTGGCCCTGGTCTGCGGACTCTTCACCCTCGGCCTGCTGGTCTTCAGACGCAAGGTCACGCCCCGCGGCTGGATCGGCCGGTCACCCGCCTTCCAGCGGATCTTCCCGAAGGTCTGGGGCGGACTCGTCATGACGGTCACGGGCACGGCCGTCGTCGGAATGCTGCTGAGCAGCCTGGGCCTGCACCCCACGGGCCGGTAGCCGCACGCCCCGCACCCACCGCGGGCGCCCGGGGCGTGCGTCGGGCCCTCCCTATCCAGGCCTGGAAGGACTCCTCGTCACGCCAGCGCGTGTAGACGAGGTAGTTGTCGGCGCCCTCGACCGGGCAGCGCATCTCCGGATGCATCTTTGCGCCATGGCCGAAGACCTGGCGACTCGCGCTCCGGGGTACACCGCATTCGGCGATCGGCGTCCACCCCGCACTGGAATTCACTCGCTATCCAGGAGGTGGCAGAGTACAAAGGAAGACGCACCTCCATTCGTGACCGCTCAGCTTCCATTGACAGCACCCCGGATCTGTAGTGATGTCAGGAATTGGATCGATGGGATCGGTGGGATCGATCGCCCGATCAACGAACCTGGTGACAATCTCATTGCCCTGAACGTTCGACACCGCGACCTGGCGGTCGAAGTCGACTTTCATGACTTCAACCAGGCCGCCGATGTAGTGGATCGAGTAGTTCATGGCGACATCAGGATACCTGTCAAATACGGCCTTGATGTCATCGAAAAAGGCGGCGTGGTGAATTGGTCCGACCTTCGGCTTCGTCTTCATGAATTCTCCAGAGGTTCCAGTGCCGCCTGGCCGCTCATCAGTCAACATGCGCAACGCGCCTGACGGGAAGGTGCGCCGCCTGATTCGCAATTTCATTGCCGCTCTACAGCGCCGGACGGCCAAGCTGTCGCCATTGCGACCGCACCCATGCTGGATCAGCCGAGAGAGCCGGTGGGGGAGGAGTCCGCCCACTGCGCGAACCTCATCCGGTCCATGTTCACCTTTCATGCTAGCGCTCACGCCACCCACCGTCCTGGTGACTCTCGGTAGCCGCCGCCTTGGCCAATATTCACCGCCAGATCGGATGCACTTCCCGTCCTCCTCGACAACCAGTCCCGGTCGGCCGCCACTCACCTCTCCCTCATCGCTGGCGGCCGAGCAAGCACTTCGGGCCCCGCCCCGTCAGGGGAAGGGCCCGAAGGAAGAGAAGGAACAGCGACCAGGCAGACTCAGGCGTTCTTAGGGCCGGTCGACTGGACGACGTCGAAGGACCAGAGGGTGGAGCCGGAGGCCGCGGGGCGCTTGGGGGCCTCGCCCTCACCGCCGTTCTGGTGGGCCGACTTCATGGGGCCCTCCATCCAGGCCTGGAAGGACTCCTCGTCACGCCAGCGCGTGTAGACGAGGTAGTTGTCGGTGCCCTCGACCGGGCGGAGCAGCTCGAACCACTCGAAGCCGTCGGAGCCCTCGACCGAACCGGCGCGGGAGGCGAAGCGCTTCTCCAGCACCTCGCGCTGCTCGGCGGGAACGGTCAGTACGTTGATCTTGACTACGCTCATGGCTCCATCCTGCCGCACAGAACAGGACGGGCGGCGGGCGACCGGCCGGTCAGGCGATCCAGGCCGGGAGGACCCGCTCGGCGTCGCGCGGGGCCATGTCACAGGCGCCTTCGGGGGTGATGGCGTCGGGGTTGTAGGCGCGGGAGGGGGAGGTGGAGGCGACGACGGCGGTGAAGCCCTCGGCGGTGGTGATGCGGCGGGCGGTGTCGGCGGGCAGGACGAGGGTGTCGCCGGTGGCGAGTTCGTGCTTCTCCCCGGCCAGTTCGACGGCGGCGGAGCCGTCGAGGAAGGTCCAGATCTGCTCGGCGTCCATGGCGTGGAGCGGGCCCTGGGTGCCGGCCCGCATGTCGACCTGCCACATCGCGAGGGTGGCGGAGCCCTGGGTGGGCGAGGCGAAGGTGGTCATCTCGGCGTTCGGGGTCTCGGACCGGCGGGCGTCGGAGCGGCGGATCACGGACATGGTGGTGGAACCCCCTAAGATGGACAATCAAGTTGTCTATATGGTCAATGAGGTTGTCTATCGTGTCAAGTGAACCGGCCCCGCCCGGCTTCGAACTGCCGCTGCGCCTGCTCCTCGCCTTCCGGACGATCATCGACGAACTGCACGAGCGCATCGCCCGGGAAGGACACCCGGACCTGCGCCCGATGCACGGCTTCGTCTTCCAGGCGATCGGCCCGCACGGCACCACCGCCGTCGAACTCGGCCGCAGCCTCGGCGTCTCCAAGCAGGCCGCCGGCAAGACCGTCGAACAGCTGGAGCAGCTCGGCTACGTCGAGCGCGGCAGCGACCCGGCCGACGCCCGCCGCAAGGTGGTCCGGCTCACCGACCGGGGCGTGGACTGCCTGGTCCGCTCGGCCCGGATCTTCGACGAACTGCGCGCCGAGTGGTCCGCCACCCTCGGCGAGGAGCAGCTGCGCCAGGTGGAGGACGGCCTGCGCCGGCTCGCCCCCGGCGACCCGTTCCGCCTCGACACCCCGCGCTGGTTCGGCTCGCCGTGAGGGAACGACGCGGACGCACGCGTGCCACCCCGCCGCAGGAGGATGGGGTGGCACGGGTGCGCGCGGCCACTGGCCGACGGTCGGCAGCTTCGCGGTGAGCGCGGTCGGGACGCCGACCACGGTGGTCGGGTCGAGCAGCTTCGAGTCCGGCGGACGGGCGGCCCGGCCAGGCCGGCTGCCCTCGGGGTCCCGCCCGGGCCGCCGAGACGTCAGGCCTGCGGGAGTCCCCGCGTCGCGAGGGTCTGGTTCTTGTACGCCGCGACACCGGTGATCTCGGCGCCGAACCAGTCCGGCGGGGTGAAGGCCTCGGCCTCGGCGACCGAGCCGAACTCGACCTCGGCGGTCAGCAGGCCCGCCAACTCCCCCTGGTAGACGTCGACCTCGACGGTGACGCCGGCCGAGTCGAAGGTGTACCGGTCCTTGAGCAGCCGGGCGCCCTCGGTGGCCGGCCAGAGCTCGGTGAACTCCTCCTCGCCGAGCTCGCGCTCCACCTCGACGCGGACGGCGGAGGCCCCCGCCTTGCCGCGCTTGACGCCGAGGACGTGGCTGCCGCCGATCCGGCGCAGCCGCACCTCGGTCCCGTCGTCCTTGATCGCGATGTAGCCCTGGTCGATGTGCTGCCGCACCGCCGTCTCCGGCGGTTCGAAGGCGTCCAGCCGGAACTTGCGCTCGATTTCGAGCGGCATGCCGCACCCTCTCGACGGAGTTCCCCCGGCGGCCGACGCGGCCGGGGCCGGTAGGCGACGATACGTCACCCGGTCGCGCCCTGCCGCTCCCACCGGCCCGGACGCCTCAGAACGACCGCCCCTCGCCGCCTCAGAACGACCGCCCCTCGCCGCCCCGGTACGGCGGCTCCGGCCCGACCGGGTCGGGCTTGTCCCGCAGGTCGGCGCAGAGCGTGGAGCTGAGCCTGGTCAGCAGTTCGGCGAGGTCGGTGTACTGCTTCTCGTCCCAGTCGCCCAGCAGGTCGGCGAGTTGGGCGCGCCGGGCGGCGACCAGTCGCAGTGCGGCCTCCTCCCCCGGTTCGGTGAGCCGCAGGGGCAGCCCCCCGTTCCGCGCGGCCAGCCCCCGGCCCTCCACCTCCCGGACGGCGTCCTCGACGACGGCGATCGGCACGATCCGCCGCTCGGCCAGTTCCGCCGGTTCGACCGAGCCGTGCTGGTGCATCTGCAGGAGCAGCCAGCTGGAGGCGGGCAGCAGGTCCAGTCCGGCGGTGGCGGTGATCCGCCGGAAGAGGTCGCGACGGGCCTCGCGGGTGCTCAGCACCGAGAGCGCGCGGGCGATCTCGTCCAGGGAGCTGCGCTCCACCGGGTTGAGCCCGATGGACTCGCTCAGGTCGGGCGCGGTGACGGTGGAGCGCAGTGGCTGCTCCCGCAGGAACAGCGACAGCACGAAGGCGACCACCGCGACGGGCACCGCGTACAGGAAGACGCGGGTGATCGACTCCGCGTAGGCGTGGTAGATCCCCTCCTGGACGGGGGCGGGCAGCTGCGGGATGACCCGCGGGTCGGTGGTGATGGCCTCGGGCCGGAACCCGGGCGGCAGTGGCACGCCCGCCAGGACGTCGGCGAGCCGGTCGCGCAGTCCGCTCGCGAAGACCGTGCCGAAGATGGAGACGCCGAAGGAGGCCCCGATGGACCGGAAGAAGGTCACGCCGGCGGTGGCCACGCCGAGGTCCTCGTAGCCGACCGAGTTCTGCACGATCAGCACCAGCACCTGCATCACCAGGCCCAGCCCGAGGCCGAAGACCAGGAAGTAGAAGCTCATCTCGGTGGTGCTGCTGTGCTCGTCCAGCCGGGAGAGCAGCAGCAGTCCCACCGTCGTCACGGCGGTCCCGGCGATCGGGAAGATCCGGTAGTGGCCGGTGCGGGCGACGATCTGGCCGGAGCCGATGGAGGTGACCAGCATGCCCAGCACCATCGGCAGCATGTGGATGCCGGACATGGTGGGCGAGACCTGCATGACCACCTGGAGGAAGGTCGGCAGGTAGGTGAGCGCGCCGAACATCGCGAAGCCGATCACGAAGGAGATCACCGCGACCAGGCTGAAGGTCCGTGAGCGGAACAGTCGCAGCGGCAGGACCGGCTCGACGGCCGTCCGCTCGACCAGGACGAAGGCGAGCAGCAGCACCATGCCGAGCACGCCGAGGCCGGTGATCTGCCAGGAGTTCCAGTCCCAGGTGGTGCCGCCGAGCGAGGTCATCAGCACCAGGCAGGTGGCGACGGCGGCGATCAGTGCGGTGCCGAGGTAGTCGATCCGGTGCTCGCGCCGCGCCTCCGTCGGGTGCAGCACCGCGGCGATCACCACCAGGGCGACGATGCCGATCGGCAGGTTGATGTAGAAGACCCAGCGCCAGCTGAGGTGGTCGACGAACAGCCCGCCGAGCAGCGGCCCGAGCACGCTGGTCACGCCGAACACGGCGCCGAACAGGCCCTGGTAGCGGCCGCGGTCGCGGGGCGGGACGAGGTCGCCGACGATCGCCTGGGAGAGCACCATCAAACCGCCGCCGCCCAGGCCCTGGAGTGCCCGGAAGGCGATCAGCTCCCCCATGTTCTGCGCGACGCCGCACAGCACCGAGCCGATCAGGAAGATCACGATGGAGGCCTGGAAGAAGCGCTTCCGGCCGTACATGTCGCCGAGCTTGCCCCAGAGCGGGGTCGCGGCGGTGGAGGCCAGCAGGTAGGCGGTGACCACCCAGGACAGGTGGTCGAGGCCGCCGAGGTCGCTGACGATGGTGGGCAGCGCGGTGGAGACGATGGTCTGGTCGAGGGCCGCGAGCAGCATCGCCAGCAGCAGGGCCCCGATCGGCACCCAGAGGTTGTGGACGGCGACCGTCGGCGGGCCGGGCTCGCTCGCCGGGCTCCGGTCGGACGCGGCGAGCGGATCCGTCATGGCGTCTCCGTGGGCATGGCGTCTCCGAAGGGTCGCGGGCCCCGGCTGCCGGGCCCCGTGCGGATGATCACTCCCAGCTCACCATGCTGGCAGATTCGTCCAGTTTTGTTCCTCCGGGTTGAGCCGAACGTAAGCATCGGGGACATCGGCGGCGTCCGGGGCGTTCTCGGGGGAGCCAACCGGCACCAACCGGCACAACACCCCCGCCGGAGGCAGGACGCCCCTGTCCCGCCCCCGGGACGTCCTGCATAATCAGGCGCGATCGTGCGCCCCGGGCCCCGCCCGGGAGCCGTCGAGACCGCCCGCGAGACCGACCGAAACCGAGGAGGACCGGCCGATGCCGGACCAGCACTGCCCGACGTGCGGCACCGCACGCTCGACCGGGTGCGGCTGCGTCCCGGACCCGAGCCTCACCGAGACGGCCGTCCTCCCCCACATCGAGGGCCCGCCGCTGGTGCGCCCGTACGTCTCGCAGACCGCCGGCCAGGTGGCCGAGGAGCCGTCGGCGCAAGCGCCGACGGTGGACCCGTTCGCGACCACCGTGCTGCCGCCGGTCGCCCCCGGCGGGCCGTTCGCCCCCGGGCCGCCCTTCGCCGCCGGCGCGCCGGTCACCCCGCCGCTCGGGCCGGACGCGGACGCCTACGCGACCACGGTGCTGCCGCCCGTCCTCCCGGGGCAGCCCCCGCTGGGGCCGGACGCCGACGCCTACGCCACCACGGTGCTGCCGCCGGTGCCGCCCTCCGGGCCCGGCGCGTACGCGGCCGCGCCGCCGCGCTCGCCGGCCGGGGACGGTGGCGGGGGCGAGATCGGCCTCTTCCCCTTCGACAACGCCCCGACCGGGCCCGAGCCGGGGACGGGCGGCGGCCGGGCCGCCCGCCGGGCGGCCGAGCAGGGCACCGGGAGCCCGCTGACCGAGCGCAAGGGTCTGCTGGTCGGGGTCGGCGCCGCCCTGGTGGCGCTCACCATCGGCGTCGCGTACGCCGTGACGCCCTCCGAGCCGGACGCCAAGCAGGCGCAGCCCCTGCCGACCACCACCCTGGCGCCCGCGCCGGTGGACCCGACCCCGGCGGCGGTGCCCACGACGACCGCGTCGGCCTCGACCAGCGAGGCGCCGAGCCCGTCGGCGACGGCGACCCGCAAGCCGACGCCGTCGAAGACCGCCACCCCGACGCCGACCCCCACGCCGACGCCCACGCCCACCCCGACGCCGACACCGACCCCCACCCCGACGCCGCCCCCCACGCCGACGCCGACGCCCACCCCGCGGCTGCTGAAGCTGGGGATGACCGGGGCCGATGTCAAGGACATGCAGCAGCGCCTGTACACGGCCGAATGCGGATTCGTCGACAAGTCGATCGTCACCGGCACCTTCGACTACTGGACCCAGTCGGTGCTCGGCGACTACCAGCGCCAGAACCACATCAAGGGCGAGAACAACGTCTACGGTCCCAAGACCCAGTCCGTCCTCACCGCCGATCCCGGCTGCTGACCCCGGGCACGCGGAAGGGCGGCGCCCGCCGGTCAGCGGACGCCGCCCGTCGGCCGGCCGGGGTTCGGCCGGCCGAGGTGGCCAGGGCCGCCGGGGCCGCCGTCAGCCGGTGATCGCCCCGAAGAGGCTGACGCCCGCCAGCACCACCATGATCGACGCCGCCACCCGGATGATCAGCTTCATCGGCACGTACTTGAGCAGCTTCTGCCCACCCACGATGGCGATCCCGCCGACCGCGCAGAGCGCCAGCCAGGAACCGAGGCCCACCGCCAGCGGATCGGCGTACTTGGCGGCCAGGTTGGCGGTCATGATCTGGGTCAGGTCGCCGAACTCGGCGATAGCGACGACCACGAAGCCGGCCCCGGCCACCTTCCAGAAGCTGTTCGAGGACGGCTCCTTGGCCGCGTGCTCGTCCTCGTCCCCGCCGCCGTGGAACAGCAGCATCGCCGCGCCGACCAGGAAGAGCAGGCCGGTGACGCCCTCCACCCAGCGGTGCGGCAGCAGCGACAGCAGGTGCCCGGCGACGAGCGCGATGCCCACCTGGAGGGCGAAGGCGGCGGCGATGCCGGCGAAGACGTAGCTCGCGCGGTACTTGGTACCGAGCACCAGGCTGGCCAGCGCGGTCTTGTCCGGCAGTTCGGCCAGGAAGATGATGCCGAAGGTCAACACGGCGACGGTGAAACTCATCAAGGGATTCCTCGGTCCGGCTGCCCGGCCTCCGCAGCTCCGCCAGGGGACGCTTCGGCCCGACAGCACTGGTCATGGTCACAGCACTGCGGCCGAAGGTCTCGCCGGCAACGCTCTGCGAGCGGTGCCCCGGGCGCCGGGCCCCTGGGGGCCAGTATGTCGACGGTCCGGTGGAGGGCTACTCCCCTTCAACGCCCCCAGCCTACCCGACGCCGCCCGGCGCCCCGACGCCGTCGGCGCCCGGGCCCGCGACCCCGGCCGTCATCGGGCGTCGCCCGGCGCCCCCGCCACCACCCGGCCCCGGCCGACCAGTTCCAGGACCACCACGATCGCCACCGACTCCACCGCCAGCAACCCGACCAGCACGAACAGCTGCACCGCGCCCGCCTGGACGGGCGACGCCCCGCCGAGCAGCATCCCGACGAAGGCCCCCGGCAGGGTGACCAGCCCGACCGTACGGGTCTGGTCCAGGGCCGGGACGAGCGAGGTCGCAGCGGCCGTCCGGCAGATCTCCAGCCGTGCCTCGCGCTCCTCGAAGCCCAGCGCCAGCGCCGCCTCCACCTCGCCGCGCCGCTGCCGCAGCTCGTCCAGGGCGCGTCGCCCGGCCAGCGAGGTCGCGCTGAGCGCGCCACCGATCAGGATGCCCGCGACCGGGATGACGGACAGGCCCTTCGGCGGCAGCAGCCCGACGGCCAGCAGCAGGGTGAGCACCGGCAGCACCCCGGCCCCGATCGGCGCGGCCGCCCAGACCCAGCCGGGCCCCGGGGTCATCCGCCGCCCGGCGGTGCGCACCGCGACCGAGAACATCACCAGCACGAACAGCGCGGACCACCAGAGCGAGCCGACCACCCAGGTGATCACGGCGGCGACCGCCGCCAGCTGCACCACCGCCCGCAGCCCGGCCCGCAGCACCGCGTGCCCGTGGCCGAGCAGGCCCTTGCCGGCCACCACGACGGCGGCCGCCAACAGCACGGCGGTGACCACCCCGAGCACCGGGGTGACCGGCAGCAGCTGGCCGCCGCCGGACGCCGCAAGGACCATCAGATCCAGCTGGTGAACCACATCCGGTCCTGCCAGGACGACATCGGGATCACCTCCGCCGTGTACAGCGGGTAGAAGAAGGCGAAGCAGCCGACGATCGCCAGCACGACCGCCCCGGCGCCGATCGCGCCGATCCGGCGGCGCTCGCGGCTGCAGCCGGGCGGGCCGAGCATCGCCCCGAGCATCTGGGCGACGGCCAGGCACAGGAACGGCACCAGCACGACCATGTAGAAGGAGAAGATCGTCCGCTCCTGGTACCGGAACCAGGGCAGGTAGATCCCGGCCACCGCGCACAGCACCGCGCCCGAGCGCCAGTCCCGCCGGAAGAACCAGCGCCACAGCAGGTAGATCAGCGCGAAGCAGGCCGCCCACCACAGGAACGGCGTGCCCAGGCCGAGGATCTGCGCCGCGCAGCCCCCGGAGGAGGTGCAGCCGCGGCTGCCGACGGGGACCTGCTCCCAGTACATCGAGACCGGGCGGCCGTCGACCAGCCAGGCGAAGGGGTTGGACTGGTAGGTGTGCGGGGTGCTCAGGCCGGTGTTGAAGTCGTACATCTGCGAGTGGTAGTGCCACAGACTGCGCAGCGGCGCGGGCACCCAGCTCATCGACACCTGCGGCAGCGGGACGCCCAGGAAGCTGTCCGGGGACAGCCCGGCGCGGCCGTCCGCCCAGTGCCGGTCGTACCCGCCGCCGTTCCCGCCGTCGAGCAGCCAGCCGCCCCAGGCACCGACGTACACCACCAGGGCGGAGCCGACCATGGCCAGGAGGGCCGGTCCGGCGTCCAGCCGCAGCATGGACCGCCAGGGGCGGCGGGCTCCGGCGCCCCGGCGGCCGGCCTGGTCCCACAGCACGGTCAGGACACCGAAGGCGGCCAGGATCGGCGCGCCGTTCCACTTGACCGCGCAGGCGGCACCGATCAGCACCCCGGCGGTGATCCGCCAGGGACGCCACCCGAGCCCCACCCGGTCGGCGTCACCGCCGGTCCCGGCCACGGCCGCCAGCCGGGCGCGGGCGTGGTCGCGGTCGATCAGCAGGGCGCCGAAGGAACCGAGCACGAAGAACATCTGGATGCCGTCGAGCAGCCCGACCCGACTCATCACCAGTTGCAGGCCGTCCACCGACATCAGCAGTGCGGCGGTGCAGCCGATCAGGGTGGAGCCGAAGAGCCGGCGGCCGATCCGGGCCAGCATCAGCACGGTGACGGTGCCGAGCAGGGCGGTCATGAACCGCCAGCCGAAGGGGTGCAGGCCGAACAGCTGCTCGCCGATCGCCATCACCCATTTGCCGAGCGGCGGGTGCGCGATGAACTCGGGCGCGGAGGTCAGCGGGACGGACTGCGGGACGGCCAGGATGTCGGCGTTGGCGTGGTCCGGCCAGGTGCCCTCGTAGCCCTGCCGGAGCAGCGACCAGGCGTCCTTGGGGTAGTACGTCTCGTCGAAGACGAAGGCGTTGGGGTAGCCGAGGTTCCAGAACCGCAGCAGGCCCGCGAAGAGCGCGACGCCGATCGGCCCGAGCCAGCCGGAGCGGTCGGCCGCCCAGCGGACCGGGCCGCCGCGCGAAGCCGGTGCGGGGTCGACGGGGGCCGGGGCCACCGGGGGGTGCGTGAGCGCCGCTTGCGTCATTGCCTCGCCGATTCGCCTGTCTGCTCTGCCCGGGCCCCGGCGCTGCGGCCGATCCGGGCGGTCAACAGCCACTGACACTATGTGGCGGTGGTCGCTAAGCCAAGCGCGACGGGCGCCGACCAGGTGACCTGGTCGGCGCCCGTTCCGAACGCTCGTGCGTACCCTTCCGCTACGCGGCGGTCTGCAGCTCCCGGACCGGGAGGGCGTGGACCACGGCCGGGGCGGCGTTGTCCTGCTCCGGCGTGAGGTGCGGGCGCAGCCGCAGCGCCAGGACGACGACGAGCACCGTCGAGCCCGCCATCGCCGCCAGGTAGAGCGGCCAGGTGCCGGAACCGACCAGCAGCACGCCGACGGCCGGGCCGACCGCGATCGCGATCTGCTTCACCAGGGCGTACCCGGCGTTGTAGGTGCCGAGCAGTCGGGCCGGGGCGAGGTCGGCGACCATCGGGCCCATGGTCGGCGCGAGCAGCGACTCGCCGACGCCGAAGAGGGCGTAGATCGAGACGATGGCGACCGTGGCGGCCATGGTCTCGGTCCGGATCAGGCCGGCCACCAGGGCCATCGCCCAGGCACCGAGCCAGACCAGACCGGCCGCGGCCATCGCGGTGGTGCGGCGGCGGCGCGCGGTGATCCGCACCATGAACATCTGCAGCACCACGATGGTCAGCGCGTTGGCGCCGATCGCGAAGCCCAGGGTGGAGGGCGGGGTGCCGACGGTGTCGGTGGCGAAGGCCGCGACACCGGACTCGAACTGGCCGTAGCAGGTGAAGAAGATCAGGCCGGCGAGCACGCAGAGCCGCAGCATCGCCTTGTCGGCGACCAGCGCGCGCAGGCCGGTCGGGCCCTCGCTCTTCGGGTGGACGGCGCTCAGCCGGATCCGCGGCATCCGGGCGGTGCCGGTGACCAGGGCCAGGCCGAGGAAGGTCGCCGCCTCGATGGTGAACAGCCGGGTCAGGCTGGCCGGGTCGGCGACGTCGACGATCTGCCCGCCGACCAGCGCGCCGATGCCCATGCCCAGGTTGACCAGGGTGAACTGCAGCGCGAAGGCGTGCGAACGGGTCGCCGCCGTCGAGCAGCGGACGATCATCGTGGCGAGCGCCGGCTGGCAGGTGGTGACACCCGCGCCGAACAGGAAGGAGGAGACCAGCAGGGCCGGCGTGCCGGTGGCGTGGCCGAAGGCGAACGCACCGGCGGCGGCGAGCGCCGTCCCGGCCAGCAGCACCGGCCGGGGACCGTACTTGTCGATGCCGCGCCCGGTGAACGGCAGGACCGCGAGGGCCGCCAGCGCGAAGACGGTGAACACCATCCCGGCCGCCAGCGAGCCCAGCCCGCGCACCTGGTCCACGTACACGAACATGTACGGCATCGTGAACCCGCTGCCGAACGCGCTGAGCGCGTTGCCGATCTGGACGCGGCGCAGCGGGCTGCCCGCCCCACGTCGCTGCTGCCTCTGCTGCTTCACCGTGCCGGCCACCGTGCACATCCCTTCCAAGGTTCGACTGGATACTCTTAAGTCCAGAAGATTTCAGAGCTAAAGTTTGACGAGATAAAGTCTTAGCACCGGAAGACTGCCGAGTCAAAGGCTTAAGGAGTGCACCCTCGTGCGACACTGGTCCGCATGACTACGGACAAGCCGGCGCCGGCTGCCGACAAGCCCGCCCCGGCCACCCCCCTGGAGTTCGGCATCGCCGAGCAAGTAGCCCTCTACCAGCGGGAGTTCCCCACCGTCGACCCCCAGGTGGAGACCATCGTCCAGACCCTCAACCGGGTCTCCCGCCGGATGGGCGTCGCGTACGACCGCCAGCTGACTGTGCTCGGGATCACCTCCGCCGAGTGGGAGGTGCTCAAGGCCCTGGTGGTCTCCGGCAGCCCCTACCGGCTCGGGCCGGGCGAGCTCGCCAAGCGGCTCGGACTCACTCCGGCGGCGATGACGCACCGGATCGACCGGATGGTGGGCGACGGCCTGGTCACCCGGGAGCGGGACGAGTCCAACCGGGTGCGGGTGATCATCGAGCTGACCGAGACCGGCCGCGACAAGTGGCTGGAGTCGATGCGGATGGCGGCGGTGTTCGAGGAGGAGCTGCTCCAGGACGTCGTGGGTGAGGAGCGCACCGCGCTCTCCGCCCTGCTGGCCCGGATGCTGCGGCGGATCGAGGAGAGCCGGCCGGACGCGCCCGGACGCACCGCCGACCCGGCCTGAACGCCGGGAGGGAAGGCCGGACCGACGGATTTTCCGTTGGCTTCCGGCCTTTCGTATGCCAATCTGCGTGGCGCCCGGGAACCACTGAGGCACCGTCACACGATTGGCTCACACCATGCCGCTCAAGCGCACGTCCGCCCTGCTCGCCACCGTCGTCGTGGCCGGGCTCGGGCTCACCGCCTGCAACGACGACGGCTCGTCCGCCGCCGCCCCGAGCGTCGTCGCGAGCACGACCGCGGCGGCCTCCCCGACGGCCCCGGCCGGCTCCGCCCCGGCGGCCTCCCCGACCGCCTCGCAGCCGGCTTCCGTCCCGGCCGCCCCGGTCACGACCCCGGCCGCCACCCCGCCGGCGGGCGCGACCCCGCCCGCCGGAGTGGTCCAGAACGGCAGGACCCGGCCGGCCGACCTGCCCGCCGACATACCGCTCCCCCCGGGGAAGATCACCCTGGTCAACGGCGCGGCGGGCGCCTACATCATCACCTGCGAGGCCGCGGCCGGTGACTACGACACGTACCAGGCGGCGCTCAAGGCCGCGGGCTTCGAGGTCACCTCCACGGGGGGCGGCTCGGGCCTCGCCGAGCGCGGCGCGGACAACCTGGTGATCACCAGCTCGTCGACCTCGATCTCGGTCGCCTACGCCAAGGTCTGAGCGGCCGGGCGGGACACGCCCCGCCGGCCCGCGGGAACGACGGAGGTCCGGCCCGCCGGGGGGTGCTCCCCCTGGCT
>NZ_JBHWCL010000098.1:0-35369 GCF_042735125.1 Kitasatospora sp. NPDC059599
CCCGGGAGGAGTCCTCCCGGGCCGCCGTCCGCCGTTCCGGCTCCCGCTCCGCCGAACCCGGGCCCCTGCACCCCGGGGGGCGCACCCCGACCCCACGCCCAAGGCCCGCACCGCGCCCTCCGGACGCCCTTCGAGGGACCTTCCCTTCCGCGCCGCGAACATGACAGTCTGGGCGGATGCGCACTCGACTCCTCGCCGCCACCCTCACGGCACTCGCCGCGGTGAGCCTCGCTGCCTGCTCCAGCTCCGGATCGAGCTCGGGCAAGGCCACCACCGCGGCCGGCTCCCCCACCGCCACCGCGGCCCCGACCGCCGCACCGTCCGATGCGGCCCCCTCCGACGCCGCCGCGACGCCGTCGGCCCCCGCGCCCGGCACGGCCGCCCCCACGGCCGGCGGTATGACGGGCACGCCCGCTCCCGACGCCGGCACCCCGGGCGCCCCCGCACCGGCCAAGCCCGCCCCGCCCGCCGACGCCGGCCTGCCCGCCAAGCCGGGCACCGACCTGACCGGCAAGCTGGTCGCCGCGCTGGACGCGATCGACCCGGCGATCGTCGGCGGCAAGCCGGACCAGGCCGTGGACCGGGCCCGCAACCAGTGCCAGTCGATGTTCCAGTTCCCCAAGGACACCGGGAAACTGGTCGAACTGGCCAACCAGCGCTTCACCTCGCCCGACCACCCGCAGGGCTTCGGGCCGGACACCGCCGCCAAGATCAACGACGCGCTGCGCGCCACGCTCTGCCCGGCGCCGCGCTGATCCCGTCCGCGGCCTCCGCGCCGCGACGCCCGAACCGCCCGGTGTCCTGAGCACCGGGCAGCCGTGGCCGCGCCCCGTCCGACGGGTGCGCGGCCACGGTTTTCTCTGTGCGCCCGCGACTCCCGACCCGGCAACTCCCCTGCCCCGACAACTCCTCTGCCCCGGCGCACGATCCGCGTTCCGGCGAGCGATCCGCACCCTTCGGCCGCCCGGGCCGTACGCCGGCGAACTGTTGGGTCTCTTGACAGACCAGTGGTCTAGTCCAAACATAAGCATGTCGATCCGACCGGGATGCACTGTGGGGGTGTGACCACCGGCGGCTGAGGCACTGCCCTGCCCTGCTCCGCTCCACCCCCACCCCGTACGGCCGCGCGCACTCGCACCGCCGCCCGCGTCCACGCGAACCGGTGGGCTGCCGCACGCCCGCACGCCGCCGTCGCCACCGCGATCCGCCCGCTCCCGTGCTCCGCCCGGTCCCGATCGGACCCCGGGCCGGTGCCACCTGGCCGCACCCCACACGGCCGGCCCGGCGCCGGCCCACTCGCAACTCCCCAACGTCCTGCCCCACCACGTCTGTTGGAGAATCCATGCGTCTTCGCCGAACAATCCAGGCCGCACTGACGGCCTGCGCCACGCTGGCCGCCTCGGCCGGCCTGGTCGCTGCCGGAACGAGTACCGCCCAGGCCGCCACCCCGCTCCCCAGTCGGGTCTTCGCCCCCTACTTCGAGGCCTGGACCGGGCAGAGCCCGGCCCAACTGGCCGCGCAGTCCGGCGCCAAGCACCTGACCATGGCGTTCCTGCAGGCCGCCACCAAGGGCTCGTGCACGCCGTACTGGAACGGCGACTCCTCGATGCCGGTCTCCTCCTCGACCTTCGGCGCCGACATCGCCACCATCCGCGCCAACGGCGGGGACGTGATCCCGTCCTTCGGCGGCTACACCGCCGACAACACCGGCACCGAACTGGCCGACAGCTGCACCGATGTCAACCAGATCGCGGCCGCTTTCGAGAACGTCATCACGACGTACGACATCAGCCGGATCGACCTCGACATCGAGGACAACTCGCTGACCAACACCGCCGGGATCGACCGCCGCAACAAGGCGATCAAGCTCGTGCAGGACTGGGCCGCCACCAAGGGGCGCAGCATCCAGTTCTCCTACACCCTTCCGACCACCACCAGCGGGCTCGCCGACAGCGGCCTCGCGGTGCTCCGGAACGCGGTCGGCAACAACGCGCGGATCGACGTCGTCAACATGATGACCTTCGACTACTACGACAACGCCACCCACGACATGGCGGCCGACACCCAGACGTCCGCGCAGGGCCTCTACAACCAGCTCGCCAGGCTCTACCCGTCCAAGACCCCCGCCCAGCTGTGGGGTTCGATCGGGATCACCGAGATGATCGGTGTCGACGACTTCGGGCCGGCCGAGACCTTCACCCTGGCCAACGCCACCACCGTCTACAACTGGGCCGTCTCCAAGGGCATCAACACGCTGTCCTTCTGGGCGCTCCAGCGTGACAACGGCGGGTGCCCGGGCACCAAGGGCAACGACAACTGCTCCGGGATCGCCCAGAACACCTGGGACTTCACCCACATCTTCGCGCCGTTCACCAGCGGCTCCACGGTGAGCAACGACTTCTCCGTCTCCGCCAGCCCGAACTCCGCCACGGTCACGGCCGGTTCATCCACCTCGGCGACCGTCGCGACCGCCGTGACGGCGGGCTCGGCGCAGAGCGTCAACCTGTCGGTCAGCGGCGCCCCGACCGGCGTCACCGCCACCGTCACCCCCGGCAGCGTCACCGCCGGCAACAGCGCCACCCTCACCATCACCACCACCTCGTCGGTGGCGCCCGGGAGTTACCCGATCACCGTCACCGGCACGGCGGCGTCCGGCAGCCACACCGGTGTCTTCACGCTCACCGTCACCGGAACCCAGCCGGGCAACGACTTCTCGGTCGCGGTGAACCCGAACTCCGGTACCGTGGCGGCCGGTTCGTCGGCCTCCGCGACCATCGCGACCGCCGTGACGGCGGGCTCGGCACAGAGCGTCAACCTGTCGGTCAGCGGCGCCCCGACCGGCGTCACCGCCACCGTCACCCCCGGCAGCGTCACCGCCGGCAACAGCGCCACCCTCACCATCACCACCACCTCGGCCGCGGCGGCGGGCACCTACCCGCTGACCGTCACCGCCAACGCGCCGTCCGGCACCCACACCGCGACCTACTCGCTGACCGTCACCGGGACCACTCCGACGACCGGCCTGGTCAACGGTGACCTGGAGACCGGCAGCCTGGCCCCGTGGACCTGCCAGAGCGGCGGCGCCGTGGTCTCCACCCCGGCCCACTCCGGCACCCACGCGCTGCAGGCCGCGGCCACCGCGAGCCAGACCGGCGAATGCTCGCAGACCGTCACGTTGAAGCCCAACACCGGCTACACGCTGAGCGGCTGGGTGCAGGGCAACTACGCCTACGTCGGCGTCAGCGGCGGCGCGACCGCCGGCTCCTGGGCCAACTCCGCCGGCTGGACGAAGCTGACCATCCCCTTCACCACCGGCGCCTCCGGCACCGTCACCGTGTACCTGCACGGCTGGTACGGCCAGGGCAACGTCTTCGGGGACGACTTCTCGATCGCGTAGCGGGTGACGAGCGGCTCGTCACGAGCGGCTCGCGACGAGTGACGGCTGACGAATGACGAGTGACGCCTGACGAATGACAGCTGACAGATTTCATCATCTGTCAGCTGTCATCCGTCGTCTGTTCCCCCGTCGACTGCCGTCGGCCCCTCAGCTCCCGCCCTCAGCCGCCCGCCACCGCCACGGCCGGCCGCGCCGGCCGGCACAACGCCAGGTACGCCACCGTCGCCAGAACCCCGCAGACCAGGACCACCAGCGCCAGCAGCGCCGCGGAAGGCCGCCCGCCGAGGCTGCTCAGCGGGGCCACCACCGCCCCGACCAGGAAGTTGCCCGTCCCCAGCAGCGCCGACGCCGTGCCCGCGACCTGGGGCTCGACCAGTCCCAGCGCCTGCGCGGCGGTGTTCGGCAGGAGCACCCCGAGGCTGCCCATCATCACGAACAGCGGCGCGCAGAACCCGACCAGCCCGAGGTCCCACACCGCCGTCAGCAGCACCAGCGCCACCCCGGCGGCCACCGCCACCGCGAGGCTGCCCAGCATCAGCGCCCGCGGCGTGAAGCGCGGCGCCAGCACCCGCCCGTTCAGCTGCGTCATCACCACGATCGCGACCGAGTTCAGCCCGAACAGCAGGCTGTAGGTCTGCGGCGAGACCTGGTACACGTGCTGGAGCACCGTCGACGACCCGCTGATGTACCCGAACAGCGCCCCGAAGGCGAGGGAACTGGTCAGCGCCAGCCCGAGGAACGGCAGGTTCCGCAACAGCCGCCCCATCGTCCGCAGGGTCGCGCCCACCCCGCCGCCGTCCCGGGCCTCCGCCGGCAGCGTCTCGCGCAGCGCGCCGAACGCGACCAGGGTGAGCAGCAGGCCGAGCGCGGTGAGCGCGCCGAAGGTGCCGCGCCAGGAGGTGAACCGCAGCAGCTGCGCGCCGACGATCGGGGCGAGGATCGGCGCCAGTCCCGATATCAGCGCGATCGAGGCGAGGAACCGCAGCAGCGCGACGCCCTGGAAGCGGTCCCTGGAGACGGCGCGCGCGATCACCAGTCCGGCGGAGCCCGCCGCGCCCTGGACGAAGCGAGCGGCGATCAGCACCGACAGGTTCGGTGCGAGCGCGCACACCACGCTGGACAGGGTGTAGGCGACGAGTCCCACGAGCAGCGGCGGGCGCCGCCCGAAGCGGTCGCTGAGCGGCCCGAAGAGCAGCTGTCCGGCCGCGACCCCGAACATCGAGAAGGTGAGGGTGAGCTGGACGGCGGCCGGCTCGGCAGCCAGGTCGTCGGCGATCGCGGGCAGGCCCGGGAGGTAGAGGTCGGTGGTGAGGGGTCCGAGCGCGGTGAGGCCGCCCAGGACGGCGATCGTGACCCAACCGGTGCCGGCCCGGCCGGTGGCGGGTGTGGTGACGGCAGCGGTCGACGTGTCATCGGCGGGGCCGACGGTCGGGCCGGGCATGGCTCTCCTCACGGACGGGGCGACGAGGGATTCGTTCGCACTCCGTCCTACCGCAGGCCGGGCCGGTTCCGACAGCAGGGGGTGCGTCAGGGTGCGACCGCCACCCGCACGCACCGACGAGCCGTACACGCACGACGGCGGCGCACACCCGCGCGGCACCGGGCGCCACCCGCACGGCAGCGGCCCCCGAGCATGCGGCAGCGGCCCGCCCGCACCTCCCGGTGCCCGACGGGCCGCTCGGCCGTCCGGGGAGCCTGATCCCCGGTCAGCGCGCTCAGTGCTTGGCGACGTGCTCGGCGCGCAGCGCCGCCTGTACGGCCGCGCCGTCCTGCCAGGCGTAGAGCTGGTTGCCGTTCAGCGTCACGTTGTAGTGCCCGCAGGTGCCGCTGGCCTTGGCCGCGACGTTCCCGGGGAACCAGCCGGCCTTGAGCGACATCGGCACCGGGTGCGCGGCCTTGCCCGGCTGCCCGGCCGTGCAGCCGACGGGCAGCCGCCCCTCCGGGAGGGTGGCGCGCAGCAGGCGGTCGTCGCCCGTGGTGGACATCAGGTACTGCACGCCGGAGGCGTTGTCGGGCAGCCAGGCCGGGATCGAGTGGCGCTCGGCCTTGGCCTGGGTGCCGGTCGCGTACGAGGCCTGCTCCTGATGGCGCTCGTCGTACCAGTCGGACAGCCGCGGGCCGATTGCCACCACCGCCACGGCCGCGGCCATGCCGGTGCCCGCGACTCCCAGCGCGACCTTGCTCACGATGCCCTTCATGCCCGACTGTCCTCTCCGTGTCGTTGCCGCGTGTCCGCTGCCGGCCGCTGTCCGCTGCCGAGCGGCCGTCCGTCCCGTTTCCGGCCCGGGCGACGCGCTCCGCCGTCCGGTGCAACCATCGTGGCCCGTGCCGCCCCGGCGGAGCGTCACCACCAAGTCGCGATCTTGGCTCCATCCCACGGGGTACCGTCTCCACCTTCAGGCGTATGCCCTTCGGCAGAGGCTCCGGTTCCCGCGGGCCCGGGGACGCGGCGGCCCGGGACACGGTTCCCGACGGCCCGGGTGCGTGCCGGCCCGGCGCTCAGGTTCGCACGCACGGATCGAGCGGCGCCCGAGCCCCGATCGAGCCTCGCTCAAGCGCGGCCCCAGCGCAGCCGGGCCTGCTGCACCCGGGGCATCGCGGGTCGGCACCGGCGTCGGCTCGGCGTCAGCCCCGGGGTCGACTCGGCGTCGACTCGACGTCGGCCCGGTTCGCCCCGGCCGCCGGGGCCGCCGGGGCCGGCCGGGTCCCGCGCGGCTCAGACCGTCACGGACACCGGCACCGGGCGGGCGACCGGGAAGGGGCGGCCGTCGAGGGTCCAGTGCGGGTCGATCGGGCGCAGCAGGGAGGCGTACACCTGGGCGGCGACGTCCGGGTGGCGGATCTCGCCGGCGGGCGGCCCGGCCGGGATGTCGTGCCCGGCGCAGGCGACCCAGGCGGTCCGCTCCTCGACCGTGCGGCCGCCGTGGCCGCCGGCGTCGACGTGGCCGTGGTCGGTGACGACGATGACCGTCCACTGTTCCTCGGCGTACGAGGCCCGGCCGCGGACGGCGTCCAGGAGCCGGCCCAGGCGCTCGTCGGCGGCGCGCATGGAGGCCCGGTACTCGTCGCCGCAGCCGAGGAAGTGCGCGGTCTCGTCGACGGCGCCGAGGTAGACGAAGGAGGCTTCGGGGTCGGCGGTGCCGAGGACGTGGACGGCCTCCCGGGTGACCTCCTCGTCCACGGCCTCCCAGGCCTCGGGGGTGTCCTCGGCCGGGGCGACGTAGGAGAGCCGGCCGGGGGCGCGGAAGAGCGGGCCGCCGGACTCGTTGATCATCAGCGGGTCCCAGCCCGCCGCGACGAAGGTGCGGCGGCGGTCGCCCCGGTTGAGGCGGGTGGCGAAGTCGGGGAAGACATCGAGCCGGTTGCCGGCCAGGTGGTTGCCCCACACGCCGTGCTTGGCGGGCTCGACACCGGTCACGATGGTGGCCCAGCACGGCCCGGACATGGTCGGCGTGGTGTCCGCCACGGTGACCGGCACCAGGAACCCGGCCGCGCCGACCTCCTGGAGGCGCGGCATCGGCACCTCCGTCAGGTAGTCGTACCGGACGCCGTCGATCCCGACGACGAGCACCCGGGGGCGGGGCCACTGGACTGCGGACATGGCGGGGGTTCCTTTCGGTCGTGCGCACGGTCGGCCGCGCCCGCCGGGGGCACCGCCGACCGCGCCATGCTCCACCGGCCGCCGTACCGGACGGCGTCGCACCGTCGAACGGCGGGTGTCCTACGGGTGTCGGGCCGACGTCCGCATGCCGGTCCGATCGGGTCAGGGCCGGTCCGTGCCGGTCCGAGTGGCATCGGGTTCCGGGTCCGCCGAGGGTCCGGGTCCGCCGAGGGTCCGGGGCCGCCGAGGATCCGGGCCTGCCGAGGATTCGGGCCCGCCGAGGGTCCGGGCGGGCGTCAGGCCGCCGTCCGGACGAACCGGCGATCGGCTTCCGCCAGCTCGGCGGCCGGTCCGGCGGCACGGAGCACAACGTCCAGGACCCGCTCCGGGTCGGCGGCGTAGCAGTGCGCGAACCACGGCAGGTTGGCCTCCACCACGGCCCAGTGCTCGGCCGGGTCGTAGGGGTCGGCGATCGGTCCGACGTCCAGCGCGACCGCGCCCGGCAGGGTGTCGCCGACGGCGGCGAGCAGCCGGCGGGCGAAGGCGACGGCCTCGGCGGTCACCGGTGCCGGGTCGAGCCGGCCGAAGCGGGCGTAGCGGCTGCCGGTGAGCACGTCGCCGTCGCGGACGAACAGCCGGTACTCGGCGGCGAACGTCACCGGTTCACTGACCAGCACGGGTGTGTCCGGGCCGATCCGTTCGCCGGTGCGCGGCAGCCGGGAGCCGTCCGGGTAGACGGCGGGCGGCAGCGACTTGTCGGCGGGCGGCTTGACGAACGCCGGGTGGCGCAGCGTCCAGGCCTCGGCGAGGGTGGTCAGTTCGATCCGGCGGCGGGTGAACTCCTCGGGGAGGCGGGCGAGCCAGTCGTCCTCGGGTTCGAGCAGGGCCAGGCCGAGCGGCGCGGCGATCCGGGCGGCGGTGAGCGGCCCGCCGTACCAGTGGACGGGTCGCCCGGCGAGCCGCTCGACCGTGTCCGGGCCGTCGAGGACGGCGGTGGTGAGGCCGCGTCGGGCGGCGGCCTCGGTGAGCAGGACGGTGGTGCTGGTCCGCTGCGCCGAGGTGAGCAGGACGCGGCCGGCCGTCGCCGGCCCGGACGCCCCCGCGGGGACCGGCCCGGTCACGGCTGCGGCCGGAACGCGTGGACCACCTCGATGCGGCCGACGAGGTGCCGGTTGAACTCGGCCAGTTCCTCGGCGGGCACCCAGAGCTCCAGGATCGTCCGGCCACCGGCCTGCCGCACGGGGTAGCGGGCGAGGAACCCGGTCTCGACCTCGAAGCGGGTGACGTAGCCGACGCCGGATGCCGGCACGTTCCAGTCCCGGGCGATCCGGATCGCGTAGTCCTCGTCGAGGACGGGGTAGAAGATCGGCTGGTCGGGCAGGCGGGGCGGCCAGGCACGCCAGTCGGCGGCCTCGACCAGCGCCAGCTCCCGGGGGCCGGTGGGGCGCCAGAGGGTGGTGGTCGGGGGCGGCTGGACAGGCTGGCTGGTCATGGCAGGGGACGGTAGCCGGGCCCCGACGGGTCCGGCCACCGGATTTCTCCTGCTCACCGGGGTGGACGGCTCGTCAGCGGTAGGCGGCCTCGCCGGTGATGGCCTCGCCGAGGACCAGGGTGTGGATCTCGCCGGTTCCCTCGTAGGTGAGCACCGACTCCAGGTTGTTGGCGTGCCGCAGCACCGGGTACTCGGTGGTGATGCCGTTGGCCCCGAGGACGGTCCGGGCGCTGCGGGCGATCTCCAGCGCGGCGCGGACGTTGTTGAGCTTGCCGAAGCTGACGTGCGGCGCGCGGGCCGCGCCCTCCTCCTTGAGCCGGCCGATCCGCAGCGCCACCAGGTAGGCCTTCTCGACCTCCAGCATCATCTCGACCAGCTTCTGCTGGGTCAGCTGGAAGCCGGCGATCGGCCGGTCGAACTGGATCCGGCTCTTGGCGTAGTCCAGGGCGGCGGTGTAGCAGTCGCGGGCGGCGCCGACGGTGCCCCAGAGGATGCCGTAACGGGCCTCGTTGAGGGAGGAGAGCGGTCCGCGCAGGCCGACCACCCCGGGGAGCACGGCGTCGGCGGGGAGGACCACCTCGTCGAAGGCCAGCTCGCTGGTGACGGAGGCGCGCAGGGAGAGCTTGCCGTGCACGTCGGTGGCGGTCAGACCGCGGGCGCCGCGCTCGACCAGGAAGCCGCGCACGCCCTCCTCGGTCTGCGCCCACACCACGGCGACGTCGGCGATGCTGCCGTTGGTGATCCACATCTTGCTGCCGGAGAGCACCCAGTCCCCGCCCTCGCCACCCTTCCGGACCGCCCGGGTGCGCATGTTGGCCGGGTCCGAGCCGAAGTCCGGCTCGGTGAGGCCGAAGCAGCCGATCAGCTCGCCGGCGGCCATGCCGGGCAGCCAGCGCTGCTTCTGCTCCTCGGAGCCGAAGGCGTGGATCGAGCGCATGGCGAGCGAGCCCTGGACCGAGACGAAGCTGCGCAGCCCGGAGTCCGCCGCCTCCAGCTCCATGCAGGCCACGCCGTACGCCACCGCACCGGCGCCCGCGCAGCCGTAGCCGTCGAGGTGCATGCCGAGCACACCGAGGGCGCCGAGCTCGGGGGCGAGTTCGCGGGCCGGGAAGACGCCGCGCTCGAACCAGTCGCCGATGTGCGGGCGGATCCGCTCCTCGGTGAATCGGCGGACGGTGTCGCGGATGAGCCGCTCCTCGTCGGAGAGGAGGTCACCGACGGCGAGCAGGTCGGCCGGGTCGATCCGGGTCGGCTTCGTCATTGAAGCTCCTTGTGGTCTCGGCGGAGTACCGGCGAGTATTCCGCACCCGGCCGGGCCGTGGTGGGCGCGAGCGAGTGAGGAAAGCGACATGGGCGGCTCCGGGGCCGGGGACGGGTACGCCATCGGCCTGCTGACGGCGCATAGCCTCCCGGCGCGGCGGGGAACCCGCCGCCCTGCTGGTGGAGACACCGTGTACGACGGCAGCTCGCCGGGCTTCCTCGCGCCACCGGACCACGGCGGGGCCACCGCGTGGCGGCGGGCCCTGGGCCCGGACGTCGCGAACGGCCGGCTGCTGCTCCGGACGGTCCGGGCGGGGGCGGTCGGGCGGCCGGCCGGGACGGTGCAGTCGCGCCCGGCGAGGACGGCGAACGTCCGCCGGCGGCCCCGCTCAGCCCACCCCGCAGAGCCGGAGCACCGCCGTCGTCGCCGCGCCCGCCACGACCACCAGTGGGAACGGCGCCCGGCGCAGGGCCAGCACCCCCGCGACCAGCACGCCCACCGGGCGGGCCCAGCCCGCGAAGCCGTGACCCTGGGTCAACGCCCCGGTCGCGACCAGTGCCACCAGCAGCAGCGCCGCCGCGACCGCCAGCAGGTGCCGCAGCCGCTCCGAGAGGGCGAGTCGGCCACCGAGCAGCGGCCCGGCGAGGCGGAACGCGTACGTCCCGACGGCCAGCAACAGGACGGCGTACAGCGGCATCATCGGACCGCCTCCTTCTCCACCGGCGCCATCCGCTCCGACGCCTCCACCGACTCCGACCCCGGCTCCCTCTCCGACCCCGCCGCCGGCCCCGCTCCCGCCGCCGGCCCTGGCCCCGCCGCCGGCCCTGGCCCCGCCGCCGGCCGTGGCCGCCCGGCGAACAGCAGGCCGACGAGGGCGAGCAGCACCGGCAGCCCGGCCGGAACGAACGGCGTGGCCGCGACCGCCACCGCCGCGCCCACCACCGCCGCCGTACGGGTGCGCCGGTCCGTGAGCGAGGGCAGGACGAGCGCGAGCAGCACCGCGGGGAAGGCGGCGTCCAGGCCCAGCGCGTCCGTGTCGCCGATCAGCCCGCCCGCGCCGGCGCCGAGCAGCACCGAGAGGTTCCACACCACGTAGAGGGCGATCCCGCAGAGCCAGAACGCGGCCCTGCGGCGGCGCGGCTCGCCCTGTTGCAGGGCGAACGCCGCGGTCTCGTCGGTGATCAACTGCGCGCCGAGCACCCGCCGCCACGCCGGGCCGTCGAGGACGTCGGCCACGGTGAAGCCGAAGGGCAGCAGCCGGGCATTGAGGACCAGTCCGGTGGCGACCGCCGCGAGCGCGCCGCCGCCGGACAGCACGACGCCGACCGCCGCGAACTGGGAACCGCCGGCGAACACGAGGACGGAGAGCGCGATCGGCACCCAGAGGGGCAGACCGCCGGAGACGCTGATCGCGCCGAAGGAGGCGCCGACGAGGGCGTCGGCCAGGCAGACCAGGGCGATGTCACGAAGGGTGGCACGCTCCAGTGTTCGGAGTAGCGAACGCATGTCCATTAGAGTGAACCCATCGCGACGGGTTCGTCAAGGCGAACGATAGGACCGCTAGAGCGAACGCCCGCTCCGGGGCTCCCCTCAGGTCCGGACGGCCGTGACAGCATGAACGGCACCGGCGCCACCGGAAGCGGCGGAACCGGCCGCACCCCGGCGTCGGCACCCGGCGGGCAGCGCAGGAGCCAGAGGAAAGCGTGAGTGGCGAGCATGAGTGACCAGACCACCCCGGCCACCCCGGCCACCGCCGCCGGCGGCTCCGGAACCGAGCTGATCGGCCAGATCGCCGCGTCCATCCGGCGTGAGCGCGAGCGCAGCGGGCTCTCGATGGCCGAGCTGGCCCGGCGCGCGGGCATCGCCAAGTCGACGCTCTCGCAGCTGGAGTCGGGCGCGGGCAACCCCAGCGTGGAGACGCTCTGGGCACTCGGGGTCGCGCTGAACGTGCCGTTCAGCCGACTGGTCGACCCACCGCGGCCCGCGGTCAAGGTGATCCGGGCCGGCGAGGGTCCGGTGACCCATTCCGAGCGCGCCGACTACGCCGCGACCGTGCTCTCCTCCTGCCCGCCCAACGCCCGGCGCGACATCTACCGGATCGAGGCGCAGCCGGGCGAGACCAGGGCGTCCGACCCGCACATGCCCGGCACCGTCGAGCACGTGATGATCGGTGCCGGCCGCGCCCTGGTCGGACCGACCGAGGCACCGGTCGAACTGGGCGCGGGCGACTACGTCAGCTACCCGGGCGACGCCCCGCACGTGTTCCGCGCCCTCGCCCCCGACACCCTGGCGGTGATCGTGATGGAACACATCTGACGCCGCCCCTGACGCTCCGTCAGATCAATCGATCCCTCGGCGCCGTCACTTCAACAGCCCGTCCAGGAAAGGGTTTCCGAACACCCGGTGCGGGTCGTGCCGGTCCAGGACGGCGACCGCCTCGTCCCAGCCGGGTCCGCCGCCGGCCCGCAGGCTGTCGGGGATCGCCCGGTCGATCAGGTCCCGGTCCGACCAGGCCGCGTCGGCGGTGTAGGCCCAGCCCTTCGACCACTCGACCCGCAGACCCGCCCGGGTGCCGTCGAAGGTACGCAGCAACCACTGTTCCAGGTCCCGGGCGAAGCTCTCCAGCCCGGGGGTGCCGGGGAAGGCGAGGACGTCGAGCCAGACCGCCGTGTCCCAGTCCGGGCGGTCGGCGCGCGGGCGCAACGCGGACAGCAGTGGGGGCCGGGCACCGGGGACGCCGGAGGACGCGGGGTCGTCCAGGCCGGTGACCCTGATCTCCACCGCGCCGTTCACCGGGTACTCGCCCCGGGCCTGGTGGTCGGCGAGCGACTTCCGGTAGTACGCGGCGAATTCGCTCACCACCCACTGCAGGTCGGCGCGCCGGGTGAGGACCGCGTAGCCGTTGGCGGTGACCCGCAGGGTGCTGGGGCGGACGTACTGCAGCAGGGTGCGCGAGGGCCCCCAGAGGTCCGAGCGCAGGCCGCCCGCGAGCAGGTGGGTCAGCACGTCGCCGGTGAGCAGGCCGCGCAGCAGGTCCCCGGACAGGAGGACGTCCGTGAGGTCACCGGTGAGAGCCACCTTGGCGACCAGGTACTGGAGTTGACCGAACAGCGGGGCCGATCCCCAGGCGCCGGCGACGATTTGACCGGCGAGCCGGGCCACCGGCTCCGGAACGACGTCCGAGAAGGGGTAGTTGTACGGCTGGTCGACGGTGAGGGAACCGAGCGGCTTGGCCGGGGCGACACTCCAGGTCTTGAGCCAGGGGTAGTCGGTGTAGGCGAACCAGATCGCCTCGGCCCGTCCGTCGCGCTCCACGAACTCGGCGAAGGTCCGCGGGCCGCCGCCACCACCGCCGCCACCGAGGACACCGCCGAGGACGCCGCCCAGCACTCCTCCGAGCAGCCCGCCGCCGTCGTCACCGCCGGAGGCACCCGGGCGGGCGAAGAGTTCGCTCGCCGGGATGTCCAGCCGGCTGACGCAGCGCAGCGGCCGGTCGGCTCCGGCGCGCAGGACGACCTCGGTGAGGAAGGCCCGGCCCAGGTGCACCAGGAAGGCTGCGCTGTCGGCCTCGGACCGGTCGAAGCTGCGCAGGGCGTAGCGGCCGGTGGCGGGGTCGAGGACGACCGCGGTGAGCCGGACGACCTGGTTGCTCACCGAGCCGTAGCCGTGTCCGTCCGGCCGCACCTCCCCCGCGGCGGGGACGGCGGTGCCGTGGCCGCCGATGGCGAGCACGCCACCGAGGGTGAGTTCGCCGGGGGCCGGACACGCGGTCAGGCCGAGGCCCCGGCCGGCCAGGTGCGCGAGCAGGGCCTCCATGGTGGCGCCGGTCTGCGCCCGGACGGTGGTGGGAGAGTCGGCGGTGACGGCGGTGAGGTGCCGGCTGGTGTCCACCAGCAGGACGCGGGCGCTCTCCGGGGTTCGGTCGGCGACGGTGAGCGGCGCCCAGGTGTGCCGGTAGCCGCTGGCGCGCAGGCGCCAGCCGTTGGCGCGCGCCCAGTCGGCGAGGGCCGGAACCTCCTCGGGGGTGCGGGGCGCGCACGTCCACAGCTGGTCGGTGCGGATCTCGCCGGACCAGTTCTGGAAGACCCGCTGGTAGAGCTCGGTGCCGGCGGGGAGTCCGGGCGGCGCGGGCGTGGTGGCCCGAGCGCTGTCCGGCCCGACGACGCCGCGCAGGATCCAGGCCGCGCCGCCGAGCGCGGCCGACGCGCCGAGCAGTTGCCGCCGGGTGAGGCCGCTCCCGGCACCGCTCCCCCGGCACGGCGCGGCGCCGTCCGTCCCGCCGCCGCCTTCGCCCGCCGCACCGACCGCTCCGCCGTCGGCTCCGCCCCTCGCGTCCGCGCCGTCCGTCGCGTCGTGTCGCCTGGTCATCCGTCCGCCCCCTGTAGTGGTCCCCCGGGGCCTGGTTACGGCTTCCGGGCCGGGGCCGGCGGTCCCCCGGCCCCGGGGAGGAGCGTACGAAGGGCCGCACGGCGGTTTGAAGCGGACCGCCCGGTGTCTCACTCGTTCGAGTGAGTGCGGGCCGGTCGGCCCGTGGGAGTCCCGGGCGTGGGTCAGGCGGCGCTTCCGTCCTCCGGGGCCGGCCGTTGCAAGGCTTCTCGGCGGGCGCATAGGTTGATCTTGACCACCCGAGACCCCCCGGAACCGACCCGGAACCCCGCAGGAACCGACCCGGAACCCGTCCGGCCCCGTCCGGCACGCACCCGCTCGAACCCGATCGCCAGGAGCTCCGCCATGCCCTCGTCCGCGCCCCTGACCGTCGCCGTCGCCCAGCCCGTCTGCGTCGCCCCCGGAGAGCCGGAGACCGTGTCCGACAACGTCGCGCTGCACGCCCGGGCCGTCCGGCAGGCCGGGACCCGGCTGGTGGTCTTCCCCGAGCTGTCGCTGACCGGCTACGACCTGACCGCGCCTGCCGTCGACCCTGCGGACTCCCGCCTCGCGCCGCTGGTCGCGGCCTGCGCCGAGGCCGGGGCCGTAGCCCTGGTCGGCGCGCCGGTCCGGGACGTCGACGGACGCGAGTCCATCGCCACCCTGGCGGTCACCGGCGAGGGCGTCACCGTCGTCTACCGGAAGTCGCGCCTGCACGGAGCCGAGGTCGAACGCTTCACCCCCGGTGACAAGCCGGTCGTCCTGGAACTGGACGGCCTGCGGCTCGGCCTCGCCGTCTGCGCGGACGCCGCCGATCCGGCCCACGCCGAGGAGACCGCCGCGCTCGGCATCGACGCGTACGTCGCCTCCACCCTGTACGGGCCCGGTCCCGCACAGGCCGCGCGCCGGGACGGGCACGGCCGGGAGCGCGCGACCGCCCACGGGGTGTGGTGCGTGCTCGCCACCTCCGCCGGGGCCACCGGCGAGTTCCCGGACAGCTCGGGCGGCTCCGGCTTCTGGGCCCCCGGCGGCGCGCTGGTCGCCCAGGCCGGCACCGCGCCCGGCGAGCTGGTCCGCGCCGAGTTGGACCGCGTCGCCCCGGACCGCGCCGAGCGGCCCCGACCGTAGGGCCGACACCCGGCAGACCCGGTCGGCCCGGCCGACCCGGGGACCGGCCGTGGGAACCGGTCGTGGGAACCGTCGGAACCCCACACCCCCGCCGGAAATACCCGGGCCCCGCTCGCGGCTGTCGTGATCGGATGTCCGTTCCGGGCCGGACCGGCCCGTACAGGAGGTGCAGCGCGCGATGGGTGACGAGCAGGCGAAGCCGCAGGAGTACCGGGTCGAGCACGACTCGATGGGTGAGGTCCGGGTGCCGGCCGCCGCGAAGTGGCAGGCGCAGACGCAGCGGGCGGTGGAGAACTTCCCGGTGTCCGGGCAGCGGCTGGAGCGCGCGCACATCGCGGCGCTGGCCCGGATCAAGGCCGCCGCGGCGCGGGTGAACGCCCGCCTCGGCGTCCTGGACGAGGCGACGGCGGAGGCGATCGTGTCGGCGGCCGAGGAGGTCGCGGACGGGCGCTGGGACGCCGAGTTCCCGGTGGATGTGTTCCAGACCGGCTCGGGCACCTCGTCCAACATGAACACCAACGAGGTGATCGCGACCCTGGCCGGAGAGCGGCTGGGCCGCCCGGTCCACCCGAACGACCACGTCAACGCGAGCCAGTCGTCCAACGACGTCTTCCCGTCGTCGATCCACATCGCCGCCACCGCCGCCGTGACGCACGACCTGATCCCGGCCCTGGAGCACCTGGCGGAGGCGCTGGAGCGCAAGGCCGCCGAGTTCGCCCGGGTGGTCAAGTCGGGCCGTACGCACCTGATGGACGCGACCCCGGTCACGTTGGGCCAGGAGTTCGGCGGCTACGCGGCGCAGGTGCGGCACGGGCGGGAGCGCCTGCTGGCGACCCTGCCCCGGGTGGCCGAACTCCCGCTCGGCGGAACGGCCGTGGGCACCGGGATCAACACCCCGCCCGGTTTCCCGGCGGCGGTCATCGCGGAGGTCGCCCGCGTCACCGATCTGCCGCTGACCGAGGCCCGGGACCACTTCGAGGCGCAGGGCGCACGGGACGCCCTGGTCGAGCTGAGCGGTCAACTGCGCACGGTGGCGGTCGGATTCACGAAGATCGCGAACGACCTGCGGTGGATGGGGTCCGGCCCCCGCACCGGGCTCGGCGAGATCAACCTGCCGGACCTGCAGCCCGGTTCGTCGATCATGCCGGGCAAGGTGAACCCGGTGCTGCCCGAGGTGGTGCTGATGGTCGCCGCGCAGGTGGTCGGCAACGACGCGACCGTGACGCTGGCCGGCGCGAGCGGCAACTTCGAGCTGAACGTGATGCTTCCGGTGATCGCCCGCAACGTGCTGGAGTCGGTACGGCTGCTCGCCAACAGTGCGCGGCTGCTCGCGGACCGGACGGTGGACGGCATCACCGCCAACGTCGAGCGGGCCCGGGAGTACGCGGAGTCCTCGCCGTCGGTGGTGACGCCGCTGAACCGGTACATCGGGTACGAGGAGGCGGCGAAGGTCGCCAAGCAGTCGCTGGCCGAGCGCAAGACGATCCGTCAGGTGGTGCTGGAGCGCGGCTACGTCGAGCAGGGCAAGCTCACCGAGGAGCAGTTGGACGAGGCGCTGGACGTGCTGCGGATGACCCGTCCGTAGCGGCCCGGGAACACCCCCGGGCACGTGCGACGGCTCCGGGGCGCCCCGGCCTCCGGACGTGCGCCCGGGGCGCGGTGGGCGGTCGCGCCCTCCGTGCCCCGGGCGGGGCTGCGGGGAAGGTCAGCCCCTGGCTCGGCCGGCTCGGCCGCGCCGCATTGCCGCTCCGTTCGACGTCATGGTGGCCATCGAGATCGCCGCGAGGCCGAGCAGGAACATCACGGCACCGACGATGATGCAGGTGACGATGTTCTTGCCGTGCGCGGCGGAACCGGAGACCGCCCACGGGGAGATGATCGTCCAGGCACCGAGCGCGGTGGCCGCCCAGGCCCTCGCGTGGGTGCGTTCGTAGGCCGAGCCGTAGCCGGCCATCAGCGCCGTGTAGGCCAGACCCACGATCAGGCAGGTCACGGTCAGGGTGCTGAACGCGGTGAAGCCGACGATCCATGGCGATGCTGCCAGGAAGAGACCGGCCAGGATGGCCAGGGCTTCGATGCCCTGGGCGCGGGGGGTCGAGGTGACCCGCTCGTAGTGTTCGCGCAGTTCGACGATGTCCGGATGGTGCTCCATGCCCGTCGGGATATGGGTTGCCACCGATACCACCTCCTGTGGTCCGGAACGTGGAGGGCCTTCGCCCGTAACGGTGCGTGCCCCGTACCCATTCTGTCCCTTCTCTAACGGTTTGCACCTAATTGCCGATAATGATCGATAACCATCCGATCACGCCGGTGACCTGCGTCTCAACGTCGCGGGGTGCCATTGCCTATGCAATTCGTTGCATAGCAGGATGCGGGTCATGGCACTGGAGCACGCGATCCTCGTCTCGCTGCTGGAGCAGCCCGGCTCCGGCTACGAGCTGGCCCGGCGCTTCGACCGCTCCATCGGACGCTTCTGGACCGCCACCCACCAGCAGATCTACCGGGTGCTGCGGCGCATGGAAGCGGACGGCTGGGTGGCCGCGCAGGAGGTCACCCAGGACGGGCGCCCGGACAAGAAGGTCTACTCGGCGGCCGACGCCGGACGGGCCGCACTGTCCGACTGGCTGCGGCAGCCGGTCGAGCCGGAGACCGTCCGGCACGAGCTCGCGGTCAAGATCCGGGCCGCCGCCTTCGACGACCCGGCCGCGCTGATCCCCGAGGTCGAACGCCACCGCGAGGGCCACGCCGCCCTGCTCGCCCGCTACCTGCACGGCGAGCAGCGGGACTTCCCCGACCTCGACGCGCTCGACACCCGCCAGGAACTGCAGCACGTGGTGCTGCGCGGCGGCATCGAGTTCGAGCGGATGACCCTCGCCTGGCTCGACGACGTGCTCGCCACCCTGCGCCGCCTCGCCGGCGACCGGCCGTCCTGACGGCCCACACCCTCGCCCCTCTCGACACCCAGGAGCCCCGTGATGCTCTTCAACCCGCGCACCTACGACCCCGCACAGTTCGACGAGCCGACCCGCCGGCTGCTGCGCGCGACCGTGGACTGGTTCGAGTCCCGCGGCAAGAAGGCGCTGATCGACACCTACATCGACCGCACCTGGTACGCCGACTTCCTCGAATTCGCCGCGAAGGAAGGCCTGTTCGCGGAGTTCCTGACCCCGTCCGCGGCCGACCCCGACAAGCGCTGGGACACCGCCCGGATCGCCGAGCTGAACGAGATCCTCGGCTTCTACGGCCTCGGCTACTGGTACACCTGGCAGGTCACCATCCTGGGCCTCGGCCCGGTCTGGCAGAGCGAGAACGAGGCCGTCCGGGCCCGCGCCGCCAAGCTCCTGGCGGAGGGCCACGTCATGGCGTTCGGCCTCTCCGAGCGCTCCCACGGCGCCGACATCTACTCCACCGACATGATCCTCACCCCGGACGGCGAGGGCGGCTTCACCGCGACCGGCCCCAAGTACTACATCGGCAACGGCAACGTGGCCGGCCTGGTCTCGGTGTTCGGCCGCCGCTCGGACGTCGAGGGCCCCGAGGGCTACGTCTTCTTCGCCGCCGACAGCCGCCACGAGGCGTACCACCTGGTCAAGAACGTGGTGAACGCCCAGATGTACGTCAGCGAGTTCCGCCTGGAGGACTACCCGGTGCGCGCCGAGGACGTGCTGCACACCGGCCAGGCCGCCTTCGACGCCGCCCTGAACACCGTCAACGTCGGCAAGTTCAACCTCTGCACCGCCTCCGTCGGCATCTGCGAGCACGCGATGTACGAGGCCGTCACGCACGCCCGCAACCGGGTGCTGTACGGCAGGAACGTCACCGACTTCCCGCACGTCAAGCGGGAGTTGACCGACGCGTACGTCCGCCTGGTCGCGATGAAGCTGTTCAGCGCGCGGGCCGTGGACTACTTCCGCACCGCCTCCGCCGAGGACCGCCGGTACCTGCTGTTCAACCCGATGACCAAGATGAAGGTCACCACCGAGGGCGAGAAGGTCATCGACCTCATGTGGGACGTCATCGCGGCCAAGGGCTTCGAGGCGGACACCTACTTCGACAAGGCGGCGAAGGACATCCGCGGCCTGCCGAAGCTGGAGGGAACCGTCCACGTCAACCTGGCGCTGATCCTCAAGTTCATGGGCAACTACCTGTTCGCCCCGGCCGACTACGCCCCGGTGCCGACCCGCCTGGACGCCGCCGACGACGCCTTCCTGTTCCGTCAGGGCCCGGCCCGCGGCCTCGGCGCGATCCGCTTCCACGACTGGCGCGCCGCCTACGACCGCCACGCGCAGCTGCCCAACGTCGCCCGGTTCCGCGAACAGGCCGACAGCTTCTGCGAGCTGCTCCTCAGCCACGCGCCGAGCAAGGAGCAGCAGGCCGACCTGGACTTCCTGCTGGAGATCGGCCAGCTGTTCGCGCTGATCGTCTACGGCCAGCTGGTGCTGGAGCAGGCCGAGTTGACCGGCCTCACGGCGTCCGACGCGGGCGGCGACGTGCTGGACCAGCTCTTCGACGCCCTGGTCCGCGACTTCTCCGCGCACGCCACCGAGCTGCACGGCAAGGCCTCCACCACCGAGGAGCAGGCCGCCTGGGCGCTGGCCAACGTGCGCCGCCCGGTGTCGGACGCGGCACGGGCCGCGCGGGTGTGGGAGCAGGTCGAGGCGCTCTCCGGCGCGTACGAGATGCAGCCGTAACGGGATCGCAGGACCTGAAGGGCCCCGGGGGTGGCGGGGGGGGGACCGGCACCCCCGGTTTCACGTCCGTCGCTACGGCTACGCACCCCGGGGGCCTCGAGCCCTCGGGCCCCGAGCCGTTGCCTCGGCGCGGCGGTACGTCGGTGCGGCGCCTCAGCCGTCCCCGAGACCCATGTCCCGGGCCCGGGCCACCGCCTCGGCGCGGGTGGCGACGTGCAGCTTCTCGAAGATGTGCGTGATGTGGTTGCGGACGGTCTTCTCCGCGACCACCAGCTCCCGGGCGATCCGCCGGTTGTCCAGCCCGCGCGCGACCAGGTCCAGCACCTCCGCCTCGCGGGCGGTGAGGTCCGGGAACAGCTGCCCCGCCTCGCGCATCCGGGCCCCGGCCAGCAGGGCGGTGATCCGCCCGGCCACCTCGCCGCCGAACACCGCGCCGCCCGCGGCGACCGTCCGGACCGCGTGCAGCACCTCCTCCCGGCCCGCGCCCTTGACCAGGTAGCCACGCGCGCCCGCCTGGAGCGCGGCGAGCAGGTTGCCGTCGTCGTCCGACATGGTCAGCATCAGCACCGGCGGCGGCGCCTCCTGGGTGGCGAGCCGGCGCACGGCCTCCAGCCCGGAGCCGTCGGGCAGCGAGAGATCCATGATCACCACGTCGGGGCGGTGCCGGTCGACCGCCTCCGGCACATCGGCGACCCGCTCGGCCTCGGCCACCACGAGGACGCCGGCGGCACTCTCCAGCGCCGCCTTGAGACCCTCCCGGAAGAGGGGGTGATCGTCGACGATCAGTACACGGACGGGCGCCGCTGCGACCGGTCCCGAGGGCGCCACCGACTGTTCTTCATCCACACGGCCGACACTACCAGCGGCGAACCGGCTACTTTCCGTGACATGCTCGGAAGTCGTCCGCGTGGCGGGCGGTGCGGGAACCGATCCGGCACCAGAACCGGGAACCGGGAACCGGGAATCGGGGACAGCATCCGAGACCACTGCCTCAGGCGCCCGGGACCCCGGGCCCGCGAAACTGGAATCCGGTTTGGTCCACGCCGCCGGCCGGCCCACCGACCGGGCGTCCGCACCGCCGGGGGTCCGTACCCACTCCGTCCCGCCGGCCCGGCCCGACTGCGAGGTGGCGCCATGAGCACGCCGACCCCCGCCCGGCGTCGCACGCCGGCCCAACGACAGCTCACCGCCGCGGCAGTCGTCACGGCGGTCTGCCTCGTCGCCGCGACGCTGTGGATCTGCTACGTGCTGGTGCACCTCGGCGATCCGAACGTCCACCAACCGCGTGACGAACTCGCCATCCTGGTCTACGCCCTGCCGACCGCCGGGGCGGGCATGCTGCTGCACGCCCACCGCCCGGGCAGCCCGCTCGGCTGGGTCATGCTGGTCTACGCGCTGACCGACATCGTGCAGTTCACGGCGGCCGCGCCGGTCTGGGTCGAAGTCACCGACCCGGGCATCGTCGGCGCCGTCGCCGTCCTCGACGCGCTCTGCAGATCGGTCAACGTGACGATCTTCTACGTGCTCCCGCTCTGGCTGCCGGACGGCCGGCTGACGACGCGGCGCTGGTGGTGGTACATCGCGGCCGTGGCCGTGTTCGTGGTCCCGGAGATGTCCCAGCGGCTCGCCCTGCCGAAGGCCTTCGGGCGGCCCAACCCGTTCGCCGGCAACGCCCCGGCGCACTACTTCGGCGTCGCCACCGACGCGCTCGGCGGCCACGACCTGCTGGTCAGCGAATGCCTGGTCGGGATCGTCACCGTCGTCCTCCTGACCCGCCTGCTGCGCCCGCGCCGCCACCAGGGCGACCCGGAGGAACTGCGCCGGCACCGGCTGCGGGTCGCGGCGATGCTCGGCGCGTACCTGCTCTGGGCCGGGATGCAGGACATGTACTCGCGGACCTGGACCGCGCACTACTGGCTCAGTTACTCGCTGTTCGCCGCCGCCGGGCTGGTCTGGGCGGTCGCGGTGGCCTTCCTGGTCGTCCGCGACCACGGCTGGCGGCTCGACCGGGCCGCCCGCAGCGTGCTGATCGGGCTGATGCTGGGCACCGGCGTCACCACGCTGTTCGTGGTCGCCGCCGCCGTGCTCTCCACCTGGCTGCTGCCCGGGCGCGGCGGGGCGGCCCTGCTGCTGATCGCCCTGATGTACGCGCTCGGCGCGGCCCTGCCGCGGGCCGCGCGGCGGGTCGTCACCCTGGTCGACCGGCTGTACTACGGCGAGCGTGCGCAGCCCTACCAGGTGCTGCGCACGCTCGCCGGGCGGGTGCGGCAGGTGGTCGACCCCGCGCGGCTGCCCGGGGCACTGTGCGCGACGGTCGCCGAGGAGCTTCGGCTGCCCGGGGTCGCCCTCGCCGTCACCACCCGGGCCGGGCGGCGCACCCTGGCCACCGCCGGACGGCTGGACGGGCGCAGCCAGGACTTCGCACTGGTCCACAACGGTCTGCCGATCGGCGAGCTGACCGTCGGCCTGCGCGCGGGCGAGGAGCGGCTGGAGGCCAGCGACATCGACATCCTGCGCTCGCTCGCCGACCAGGCCTCCCCGGCCGTGGCCTCACTGCGGCTCCAGGAGGACCTGCAGGCCAGCCGGGAGCAGATCGTCGCCGCGCGGGAGGAGGAGCGGCGGTGGCTGCGGCGCGACATCCACGACGGGCTCGGACCGGCACTGGCCGGACTGCGGCTGCGGGTGGACAACGCCGCCACGTCGGCGGACGACGAGCTCTCGGACACGCTGCGCGGGGTCTCGGACGGCCTGGGGATGACGATCAAGGACGTCCGCCGGATCACCGACCGGCTCGGGCCCGCGCCGCTCGGCGAGTTCGGACTGGCCCGGGCGGTCCGGCAGTTGGCGGACACCTTCAGCGGCACGGGACTGACCGTGTCGGCGGAGCTGTCGCCGGAGCCGCTGCCGGCGCTTCCGGCGGCGGTGGAGGTCGCGGCGTACCGCATCACGGCGGAGGCGCTCAACAACGTGCTGCGGCACGCCCGGGCACGGACGGTGCTGGTGACGCTGCGGGTGGACGACGAGGCACTGACGCTCACGGTGCGGGACGACGGGGTGGGGTACCGGCCGGACGGGGACTCCCCGGTGGACGGCGGCGGGGTGGGGCTGCGGTCGATGGCGGACCGGGCGGCGGAGATCGGCGGCCACTGCTCGATCCGGACGCTGCCGTCGGACCGGGGCACCCAGGTGCTGGCGGTGCTGCCGCGCTCGGCGACGACGGACCGGTGACGGACCGGACGGCGAGCGGCGAACGGCAGTGGGCAGTCGGAAGCCGGCGGTCCGGTCCGGTTCACGGCAGATACAGGACAGCGAACGACGAACAACACACGACGAACAGCTGACAGATTTCGAAATCTGTCAGCTGTTCGTTGTCATTCGTCGACTGGGATCAGCCGTCAGGGACGGTCAGCCACCGGGGATCGGCGGCGTCGCACAGGTGCCGGGCTGGCAGCCGATGCCGCCTCCGCCGTCCGGTGTCGGGGTCGGGGTCGGGCGCGGTCCGGGGGACAGCGCGTTGCTGCCGCCGGACGCCGGGGCCGAGGACGAGCAGGCATGGCGCACAGCCGTGGCCGCCGCGATCACGCCCGCCAGGACGCCGGCCGCACAGATCGCCGTGGTGAGCGGGTTCGTTGACATGAGGTGGCACTCCTTGATCTTCCAAGAGACCGATCGAGGTCGATCGCCCGGTCTCAACTCTGCGGACGGACGCGCCCCGAGCGCATGGGCTTGGTGTCCCATTCCGGTCCCGACTCGGCGCCGGGGGCGCCGATCCGGCCCAGCACGAAGGTCACCGGTTCGCGCGATCCGGCCCGGAGGCCGTACCGCTCCTTCGCCCTGACGTAGACCAGGTCGCCGGCCCGCACGGGCACCTCGCCGAGTTCGCCGAGGAAGGCCCCGGCCCCGGACAGGACCAGCAGGAAGGCGTCGGCCGCGCGGTCCTCGTACGGCCCGCAGAGGCCGCCGGGGTCGAGGTCCACGACGCCCACGTCGACCTGCCGCCAGGTCTTGGCGGACTCCGGGCCCGAGCGCTGGGCCGGGATGGCCCCCCGGGAGGGGGTGGGACGGACGGTGAGCACGGTGGTCGGCGCTCCCCGGACGGCGGTGAGCCGGCAGCTGCTGCCGGGCCGGTGGTGCATCGCGTCGCCCGGGGAGAGGATCCGGCCGGCCGCGAACAGTCGGCCGGACAGCACCACGGTCACCGACTCGGCCGACTCGTAGGGGAGTTGGTCGACCCGCACGCCGGGCGGCAAGGTCTCGACGGTCAGCCCGGCGCGGACGGCGGGCCGCTGGTCCGGGTCGATCAGCCGCCGGAGGACGGGCGCGGTGCGGGGGACGGCCGCTGGTACGACGATCACGAGAGGTCTCCTCGAACGGGGACTGGCAGGGCCGGTCGGAGACGGACGGGTGGGTCAGGGCCGGTCCCGGCGGGCCGCGCGGCGCCGGGCCAGGGCGGCGCGGGTGCCGGCGGTGTGCCGGGGGACGGCGAGGGTCAGGCAGAGCAGTTCGGCGCCGAGCGGCCCGGCTTCGAGCTGCAGCGTGCGGCCCCGACGGGCCAGCAGCAGATCGCCTTCGGAGGCGAGGTGGTCCGGCTCGTCGGTGAGCCGGCCGACCACGGCGGCGCCGCGCAACACGTGCAGGACGGTCTCGGCATCGGGCTGCCCGGTCAGCTCGTGGTGGGCACCGGGGCTCAGCCGCAGGTGGTCGAAGGCCTCGCAGGCGCTGGCGAGCATCGGGCGCCGGGCCAGGGAGCGGATCCGGACGCGTTCGCCGTTCGGGCCGAGGACGACCATGGCGGCGCCGGTGTCGGTGGTGACGATCATGCGGGTTCATCTCCGCTCGAAGGGGTGCGGACGTCGGCGGGGACGGTCAGGACGGCGTGGAAGTACTCCATCCCGGCGGTGCCGGCGGTGAGGACGGTCCGGGTGCCGAGCGGGAGGACCACGGCGGTGCCCTCGACGAGGGGGATGCCGCGGTCGCGCGGCCCGTCGTCACGGTCGTCCGGCGAGGCGTCGCGCCGCAGTGCGTGCCCGGGAGGTTCGGCGAGTCCGGAGCCGGCGGTGACGTAGAGCGCGTGCTCGACGCCGTCGGCGGCCACCTCGGTGCTGCGGCCCGGTTCGAGCCGTTGCAGGCCGACGCCGCGCAGCGGTCCCGCGAGCATGCGGCCGGGGTCGACGGCGCCGCGTCGGCGCAGGTCGGTGATGACGGTGCCCGGCATGTCGGGCGCTCCTTCCGGTCGCCGGCGGGCCCTGCGGTCCGCCTCTGCGATCCACGGTCCGGCGCCCGCTGTCCCGGCCGCACGGGGGTTGCGTCCCGTCCCGTTCCCGACGTGATCCCGGCTCGTTCCCGACGTGATCCCGGCCCGCGCCGGGCCCGATCCCGGTCGCTTCCCGGCCCGATCCCACGCGTTGCCCGACCTGATCCCACGCGTTGCCCGACCCGATCCCACGCGTTGCCCGGCCCGATCCCACGCGTTGCCCGACCCGGTCCCGGCCCGGTCCCGACCGGACCCCGGCCCGGCCCAGGTCGGCCCTCGCCGACCCCGGGCCCGGGCCCTCCCGGCCCCCGGAACGACGTACGGTGGAACCGGAGGCCGTGTCATGCACGTCACCGGATCCCACTTCACCCACTTCGCCGACCGCACCGACGCCGGCCGGCGGCTGGCCGCACGCCTCGGGGGCTTCGGCGGCCCCGGCACCGTCGTCGTGGCGCTGCCGAGGGGCGGGGTGCCGGTGGCCGCCGAGGTGGCCGTCGCGCTGGGGGCGCCGCTGGACATCTGCGTGATCCGCAAGCTCGGCGTGCCGTACCAGCCCGAGCTGGGCATGGGGGCGATCGGCGAGGACGGCGTCCGGGTGCTGAACGAGCAGGTCATCCGGCTCGCCTCGGTCACCGATGACCAACTGGCGGGGGTGGAGCGGCGCGAGCGCGCCGAGCTGGAGCGGCGGGCCCGCCGGTACCGGGGCGACCGCCCGCCCGCGGACGTGCGCGGGCGCACGGTCGTCGTGGTGGACGACGGCATCGCCACCGGGTCCACCGCCCGGGCGGCCTGCCGGATCGTCCGGGCGCGGGGCGCGGCCCGGGTGGTGCTCGCCGTACCGGTGGCGCCCGTGGACTGGACCGACCGCCTGGAGGAGGTCGCCGACGAGCTGGTCTGCGTCGACACGCCGTCCCCGTTCTTCGCGATCGGCGAGTTCTACGCCGACTTCTCGCAGACCGAGGACGAGGAGGTGCTGCGGCTGCTCGCCGAGGCCCGCGCGCGGGAGCGGGACGGGGCCGGGGACGGGATCGATGAGGGCGGGGACCGGGCCGGCGGCGAGGAGAGCGGGGACGAGTCCGGGGACGGGGTCGACCGCGAGCTGGTACTGCCCGCAGCCGGGGCCGGCCTCGCGGGCCGGCTGACCGTCCCGGCGGGCGCGTGCGGAGTCGTGGTCTTCGCGCACGGCAGCGGCAGCGGGCGGCGCAGTCCGCGCAACCGCCACGTCGCCGACCGGCTGAACCGGGCCGGGCTGGCCACGCTGCTGTTCGACCTGCTCACCGAGACGGAGGAATCGGACCGGCGGAACGTGTTCGACGTCGGGCTGCTGGGCTCCCGGCTGACCGCCGTCGCCCGGGGGCTGGGTGCCGGGAACGGCACCGGGGACGCCCTCGTGCCCGAGACCGGGGGCCTGCCGCTCGGCCTGTTCGGCGCCAGCACCGGCGCCGCCGCCGCGCTGCACACCGCCGCCGAACTGGGCCCGGCCGTGCGCGCCGTGGTCTCCAGGGGCGGCCGCCCGGACCTCGCCGGGGCGGAGGCACTGGGCCGGGTCAGCGCGCCGACGCTGCTCGTGGTCGGCTCCCTGGACACCACGGTCCTCGACCTCAACCGGCGGGCCGGAAGCCGGCTGCGCTGCGAGAGTGAACTGGTGGTGGTGCCGCGCGCGACCCACCTGTTCGAGGAGCCCGGAGCCCTCGACGAGGTCGCTGAGCTGGCCCGGAACTGGTTCCTGCGACACCTCGCCGGGCGCCGGTCCGACGCCCGGAACCCCTGAACGACCCGTGAACACCGATTGCGCAGACTTCGTGCATCACCCCGGATCGGCAGCACATTTTGCGCAGTACGAGCTGGGAAAATCTGTTCAGCTTGTACACATTGAGCAGTGAAAAACCGACCTGTTGCCCAACCACCCCGACAGGAGCAAGCTCTCCGCAACCGCACCGCCCACCCATCCGCGGTGTGGCCGCGATCCAGCGGAAGCCTCAAAGCCGAGGCCCGAAGTGGAGGAACGACCGATGACCACGCAGTCCCACGCCCTTGAGCTGACCCCCGAGGAGCGCGAGGCCGGTCTTGACGCCGACCAGCTGCGCCGCCTCGTCGGCCTCGTCGAGCACGACGCGGCCGCCGACCCGTTCCCGGTCACGGCCCAGGACGCGGTCGTCTTCGTCGTCGGCAACGCCACCCAGACGGCCCAGTTCTACCAGGTCGTGTTCGGCATGGAGCTGGTCGCCTACTCCGGTCCGGAGACCGGCCGCCGCGACCGCAAGGCGTACGTGCTCCGCTCCGGCTCCTGCCGCTTCGTGATCAAGGGCGGCGTCCAGCCGGGCAGCGCCCTGCTGGACCACCACCGCCGCCACGGCGACGGCGTCGTCGACCTCGCCCTGGAGGTCCCGGACGTCGACAAGTGCATCGAGCACGCCCGCGCGTCCGGCGCCACCGTCCTGGAGGAGCCGAACGACGTCTCGGACGAGAACGGCACCGTGCGCCGCGCGGCCATCGCCACCTACGGCGAGACCCGGCACACCCTGATCGACCGCTCCCGCTACCACGGCCCCTACCTGCCGGGCTACGTCGTCGCCGAGAGCAAGGTGAAGCACCCGGAGGGCTCGCCCAAGCGCCTCTTCCAGGCCCTCGACCACGCCGTCGGCAACGTCGAGCTGGGCCGGATGGACGAGTGGGTGTCGTTCTACAACCGCGTCATGGGCTTCGTGAACATGGCCGAGTTCGTCGGCGACGACATCGCCACCGAGTACTCCGCGCTGATGTCCAAGGTCGTCGCCAGCGGCAACCACCGGGTGAAGTTCCCGCTCAACGAGCCGGCCATCGCCAAGAAGAAGTCCCAGATCGACGAGTACCTGGAGTTCTACACCGGCCCCGGCTGCCAGCACATGGCGCTCGCCACCAACGACATCCTCACCACCGTGGACGTGCTGCGTGCGCGCGGCGTGGAGTTCCTCAACACCCCCGACGCGTACTACGACGACCCGGAGCTGCGCGAGCGGATCGGCAAGGTCCGGGTGCCGATCGAGGAGCTGAAGAAGCGCGGCATCCTGGTCGACCGCGACGAGGACGGCTACCTGCTGCAGATCTTCACCAAGCCGATCGGCGACCGCCCGACCGTCTTCTACGAGTTCATCGAGCGCCACGGTTCGCTGGGCTTCGGCAAGGGCAACTTCAAGGCGCTCTTCGAGTCCATCGAGCGCGAGCAGGACCGACGCGGCAACCTGTGAGCGTCGGAGAGCTCTGACGAACGGTCGAGGAGGACCACGGAGATGGCGTACTACCGGCAGCTGGGCAGCATCCCGCCCAAGCGGCACACCCAGCACCGCACTCCCGAAGGCGGCTTGTACTACGAGGAGTTGATGGGCGAGGAGGGGTTCTCCTCGGACTCCTCGCTGCTCTACCACCGGGGCATCCCCTCGGCCGTCGTCAACGCGGTGCCGTGGGAGCTCCCGGACCAGTCCACGGTGCCCAACCACCCGCTGCTCCCCCGTCACCTCAAGCTGCACGACCTGTTCGCGGCCCAGGAGTGGAAGTCCGCGGACGTCGTGAGCAGCCGTCGGCTGGTCCTCGGCAACGGCGACGTGCGGATCTCGTACGTCGCCGCCGGGGCCCCCAGCGAGCTGTACCGCAACGGACTCGGCGACGAGTGCGTGTACGTGGAGTCCGGCTCGGGCACGGTCGAGACGGTGTTCGGCTCGATCGAGGTCGGCCAGGGCGACTACGTCATCATCCCGCGCGCCACCACCCACCGCTGGGTGCCCGCCGGTGACGAGCCGCTGCGCGCGTACTGCATCGAGGCGAACAGCCACATCACCCCGGTCAAGCGCTACCTCTCCAAGTACGGCCAGCTGCTGGAGCACGCGCCGTACTGCGAGCGGGACTTCCGCGGGCCGGTCGGCCCGCTGGTGGTCGACGCCCCCGGGGACGTCGACGTGCTGGTCAAGCACCGCGGCCCGCACGGGGTCTCGGGCACCCGCTACACCGTGCCGCACCACCCCTTCGACGTGGTCGGCTGGGACGGCTGCCTGTACCCGTACGCCTTCAACATCCGGGACTTCGAGCCGATCACCGGCCGGATCCACCAGCCGCCGCCGGCGCACCAGGTGTTCGAGGGCAACAACTTCGTGATCTGCAACTTCGTCCCGCGCAAGGTGGACTACCACCCGCTGTCGATCCCGGTGCCCTACTACCACGCCAACGTGGACAGCGACGAGGTCATGTTCTACTGCGGCGGCGACTACGCGGCGCGCAAGGGCTCGGGCATCGGCCAGGGGTCGATCTCGCTGCACCCCGGCGGGCACACCCACGGGCCGCAGCCGGGCGCGTACGAGCGCAGCATCGGCGCGGAGTTCTTCGACGAGCTCGCCGTCATGGTGGACACCTTCCGCCCGCTGGAGCTCGGCGAGGGCGGCCGGGCGAGCGAGGACGACAACTACGCCTGGACCTGGGCCGGTCGGGGGCCCGGGCGATGAACGGCCTGCCTCCGGGGGGTGTCATCCCCGAGCTGTTCCACGGGCTCTTCGACGACGCGGCGGTGTTCCCGCCGGGGAACCTGCCGGTCGCCGAGGCGGTACCCGCGCACCGCGTCCACCGCGCGGCCTGGTACGCCGAGGCGGTCGGCCCGCTCCTCTGCGGGGCGGGCCGGCTGGGCGAGCTGGCCGCGGCGGTGGCCGCCGGCCCGGCGGTGACGGCCGCCGCGGGCGGTTCCGCGGGGGCGGGCGGTCCGGCGGGGGCGGGCGTCGCGCCGCTCAGGGTCGGGCTGGTGCTGCCGGGGGGCAGCGCCGAGCTCGCCGGGGCGCTCGCCGCCGCCGCGCCGTTCGGACTGGCCGGCGTCGAACTGGCCACCCGGGACGCCGCCGAGGCGGTCGCCGCACTGGACCGGCTGCTGCCGCCGGACGTCCCGGCCGCCGTCGAACTCCCGCGCGAACTCCTGCGCGGGGACGACCTGGACGCCGTCCTGGACGTGCTGGTGGACAGCCCGTACCGGGCGAAGTTCCGCACCGGCGGCCTGGTCGCCGAGGCCTTCCCGGACGAGGCGGAGCTGGCCGCCTTCCTGACCGGCTGCGCGCAGCGCGGACTGCCGTACAAGTGCACGGCGGGACTGCACAACGCCGTCCGGCACACCGACCCGGAGACCGGGTTCGAGCACCACGGCTTCCTGAACGTGCTGCTGGCCGCGCAGGAGACCGACCCGGCCGCAGCCGTAGCGGTGCTGGCGGAGCGCGACGGCGAGGCCCTGGCCAAGGCGGTGCACGCACTGACGGATCGTCAGGTTACCGTGATCCGCAACTCGTTCACCGCCTTCGGCACCTGCAGCATCGCCGAGCCCCTGGGCGACCTGGCCGCGCTCGGCCTGCTGTCGTCGCCCACTCCACCGCACCAGGAGGACCGTTGACCACCCCCCGCAGCTGGCTCGCCAGCGCCCAGGACTCGCCGTTCGGCGTGCACAACCTGCCGTACGGCGTCTTCACCGCCGCCGACCAGCCCGGTCGGCGCCGGATCGGCGTGCGCGTCGGGGACTTCGTGCTGGACGCCGGGGCGGCCGCCCGCGCGGCCGGCGCGCCCTCGGCACTGCTGGAGGCGGACTCGCTCAACCCGCTGATGGCGGCGGGGCGTCCGGTCTGGACCCGGGTGCGGGCGGACCTCACCGGGTGGCTCACCGACGAGTCCTTCCGCGAGGCGCTGTCGCCGGCGCTGCTGCCGGTGGACGAGGTCGAACTGCACCTGCCGTTCCAGGTCGCCGACTACGTCGACTTCTACGCCTCCGAGCACCACGCCACCAACCTCGGCCGGATCTTCCGCCCCGGCTCGGAGCCGCTCACGCCCAACTGGAAGCACCTGCCGATCGGTTACCACGGACGGGCGGGCACCGTCGTGGTCTCCGGCACCCCGGTGGTGCGGCCGCACGGGCAGCGCAAGGCGCCCGCCGACCCGGCGCCCACCTTCGGACCCTCGCGCCGCCTGGACATCGAGGCCGAGGTCGGCTTCGTCGTCGGCGCGCCCTCGGAACTGGGCCGGCCGGTCACGCTGGACGACTTCCGCGAGCACGTGTTCGGCGTCTGCCTGCTCAACGACTGGTCGGCGCGCGACATCCAGGCCTGGGAGTACGTGCCGCTCGGCCCGTTCCTCGGCAAGTCCTTCGCGACCTCGATCTCGCCGTGGATCGTCCCGCTGGACGCGCTGCAGCACGCCCGGGTCACGCCGCCGGCACGCGACGTCGAGCCGCTGGCGTACCTGGACGACCGGGGCGGCGAGCCGTGGGGCCTGGACCTGGCGATGGAGGTCCGGCTGAACGGGCACCTGGTCTCCCGCCCGCCGTTCGCCGGGATGTACTGGACGGCGCAGCAGCAGCTGACCCACATGACCGTCAACGGCGCCTCGCTGCGCACCGGCGACCTGTTCGCCTCCGGGACGGTCAGCGGCCCGGAGCCGGAGACCCGGGGTGCGTTGATCGAGCTGACCTGGAACGGCGAGGAGCCGCTGAAGCTCCCGGACGGCACCACCCGCACCTTCCTGGAGGACGGCGACGAGGTCGTCATCACCGCCACCGCGCCCGGGGCGGACGGCACCGTGGTCGGGTTCGGCGAGGTGACCGGGCGGGTCCGCGGCTGACGACGGGCGCCCTCCGGACGCGTGGCAACGCCCCGCAGGGACGGGTGACCCGGGATCGGGGGCGACCCCGTCGCGCTTTCCCATGACAGCTGACAGCTGACAGATTTCATCATCTGTCAGCTGTCAGTCAGTTTCGGGGGCCGCCCCGCGCCCACCGGGGCCCACCCCCTAAAGGCCCGCGCCGCCCGTGGCGTCGATGACCCGCCCGGTCACCCAGCGCGCGTCGTCGGAGGCGAGGAAGGCGACGACGTCCGCGACGTCCTCCGGCTGACCGACCCGGCCGAGCGCGGCGACCGAGGCCGCGTGGGCCTGCGCCGCCGGGTTGCCGCGCAGCCAGCCGGCGTTGACGTCGGTGTCCACGATGCCGGGCGCGACCGAGTTCACGGTGATCCCGCGCGGGCCCAGCTGCTTGGCGAGGTTGAGGGTGAAGGTGTCCAGTGCCCCCTTGGTCGCGCCGTAGGCGATGATCTCGGGCATCGCCAGCCGGGCGGCGCCGCTGGAGATGTTGATGATCCGGCCGCCGTCGCGCAGCCGCTCCAGCCCGTGCCGCACCACGAAGAAGGGCGCGCGGACGTTGACGGCGAACACCTCGTCGAACGCCTCCTCGGTCAGCGCGTCGAGCGCCGAGCTGCGCCCGATCCCGGCGTTGTTGACGATGACGTCCACCCCGCCGTCCGGCGCGTGCGCCCCGATCGCGGCGTCGAAGGCCTCCCACAGCGCGGCCGCGTCACCGTGCCGGCCGAGTTCGGCCCGCAGCGCGAAGGCGCGGCCGCCGTCCGCGCGGATGCCGGCCACCACCTCGTCCGCCGCCGCCCCGTCGCGGGCGTAACCGACGGCGACGGTGGCGCCGTCCCTCCCGAGCCGGCGGGCGATGGCCCGGCCGATCCCCCGACTGCCGCCCGTGACCAGCGCCGTCTTGCCGTCGAGCCTGTTCGTGCCCATGGCGGATCTCCCTCCGGTCGCACACCCTGAATTATTGAGCGATCGCTCAAGAAAAACGCTAACACACACTTCTTGAGCGAGTGCTCTAAAATTCGGTGCATGACCGAGGCACCCCAAGCCCCCCGCACCAGGCGCGGCCGCCCACCGGCCTTCGACCGCACCGAAGCCCTGGCCGCCGCCACCCTGCTGTTCTGGGAGCGCGGCTACGAGGCCACCTCCGTCACCGACCTGACCACCGCCATGGGCATCCGCCCGGGCAGCCTGTACGCCGCGTTCGGCGACAAGCGGTCGCTGTTCGAGGAGGTCGTCCGCCGGTACGGCCTGTCCCCCGTCGGCGCGTTCGCGAGCGTCGCGCTCACCGAGGAGAGCACCGCGTACGGCGCCTTCGCCCGCATCCTGCGCGAGGCCGCCGCCGTCTATCCCGACCCGTCCCACCCGGCCGGCTGCCTGGTGATCTCGGCCGCCACCAACGTCTCCGCGCAGGACGCCGGGGTCCAGGCCCACCTGCGCGAACTACGCAACGGCAACATGCGGCTCTTCGAGGCACGCCTCCACCGGGCCCGGGAGGAGGGCGAACTGCCGCCCGGGGCCGACCCGAAGGCCCTGGCGGGCTACCTCGCCGCCGTCCTCCAGGGCATGTCGCAGCAGGCCAGGGACGGCGCCACCGCCGACGACCTGGCCCGCACCGCCGAACTCGCCCTGCGCGCCTGGCCGTGACCCGCCGCACCCGCCTCCCCTCCCGCGCTCCGGCGGCGCTCGCGGGCGCGGCCCCCGTTCCGGCCCGGTGATCACAACTCCGCACCGCCCCCGGTACGGTGGACGGCGGCAGCGGACAACGGGGGACGGCGGACGTCGCGCGACGGCGGACGCGGACCTCACGAAGGGGACGGGAGCGGGCCCGATGAGCGCAGAGGTGGCGGAGGTCCAGGCATTCCTGGACGGCGGGGTCGGACGGATCGTGCTGAACCGGCCGCGGGCGCTCAACTCACTGACCCACGGCATGATCACCGCCGTGCGCGCGACCCTGGACGAGTGGGCCACGGACGACCGGGTGCGCGTCGTCGTCCTCACCGGCGCGGGCGAGCGCGGACTCTGCGCGGGGGCCGACATCCGCGCGATGCACGACGACGCCAAGGCCGGCGGGGCCGGCACCCGGGCGTTCTTCCGCGACGAGTACCGGCTGAACGCCCTGATCGCCCGCTACCCGAAGCCGTACGTCGCGGTGATGGACGGCATCACGATGGGCGGCGGCGTCGGCCTGTCCGCCCACGGCGCGGTCCGGATCGTCACCGAGCGCTCCACCGTCGCGATGCCCGAGACCCGGATCGGGCTCGTCCCGGACGTCGGCGGCAGCCGCCTGCTCGCCCACGCCCCGGGCGAGTTGGGCATCCACCTCGGGCTCACCTCGGCCTCGATGGGCCCGGGCGACGCACTGCTGTGCGGGTTCGCGGACCACTTCGTGCCCTCGGCGCGGATCCCGGAGCTCCTCGACGCCCTCGCCCGCGGCGCCGACCCGGCCGACCCGGCCGCGTCGGCCACCGGCCCCACCACCGCCGACGTCGACGCCGTCGTCGCCGCCCACGCCGAGCCCGCACCGGCCGCCGCCCTGGCCGAGCAGCGCACCTGGATCGACGCCTGCTACGCGGCCGACACCGCCGAGGAGATCGTCGAGCACCTGCTGAACTCCGGCGTCCCGGAGGCGAAGGAAGCCGTCGAGCTGATCCTCGCCAACTCCCCCACCGCCGTGAAGGCCGCCCTGGCCGCGCTGCGCCGGGCCCGTACGCTCCCCTCCCTGGAAGCCGTGCTCGACCAGGAGTACCGCGTCTCCTGCGCCGCGCTGGACGGCCACGACCTGGTCGAGGGCATCCGCGCCCAGGTCATCGACAAGGACCGCAACCCCCGCTGGGAGCCCGCCGCGCTCGCCGGGGTGACGGCGGTCGACGTCGCCCGCTTCCTCGCCCCGCGCGAGGGCGACGAGCTGGGCTTGGCCTGACACCCCGGGGCGGGCGTTCCACCGCCCGACCGTGCGGCCACGACGCCGGTCCCGGCCCGCCCCCACCGGGGCTGGTGACCGGCGTCTCGCATATCAAGACTGGCGCGGACCAGGGCACGTCGTAGATCGTTGGGTGGTCAGGGCGCGCCCACACGGCGCCGAGCAGCGGACATGGGAGTCGACGGCGATGACCGAGACCGAGACCTACGAGACGATCCTGGTCGAGCGCAAGGGCCGGGTGGGGCTGATCACGCTCAACCGGCCCAAGGCGCTGAACGCGCTGAACACCCAGCTGATGAACGAGGTGGTCGCGGCCGCCACCGCCTTCGACCGGGACCCCGAGATCGGCTGTCTGGTGGTCACCGGTTCGGAGAAGGCCTTCGCGGCCGGCGCCGACATCAAGGAGATGCAGGGCAACCGCTTCCCGGACGTCTACCTGGACGACTGGCTGGGCCCGTGGGACCGCTTCGGCGCGCTGCGCAAGCCGGTCGTGGCGGCGGTGGCCGGCTTCGCACTGGGTGGCGGCTGCGAGCTGGCGATGATGTGCGACGTCCTGCTGGCGGCGGACACCGCGAAGTTCGGGCAGCCGGAGATCAAGCTCGGCGTCATCCCCGGCATCGGCGGCTCGCAGCG
>NZ_JBHWCL010000099.1:0-34998 GCF_042735125.1 Kitasatospora sp. NPDC059599
GCGGCGGGGGCGGCCGGCGCAGCGGCGGCCGGGGCGGCCGGAGCCGATCCGGCGGCCTGGCTCGCGGCCGGGGTGGGACGGGGACCAGGGGTCGCGCCAGGGCGCGGACCCGGGGTCGGGGCACCCGGCTTCGGGGCACCCGAGCCGGAGGGGGAGGGCGCCGCGGTCTTCCGCGGTCCCGGCTTGGCAGCGGAACCACCACCGGTGGGGGCCACACCAAGCGCGTCAGTCAACTTGCGCACGACCGGCGCCTCGATCGTCGAGGACGCCGAACGGACGAACTCCCCGAGCTCGGTGAGCTTGGCCATGACGGCCTTGCTCTCCAAGCCGAGCTCCTTGGCGAGTTCGTAAACCCGGACCTTAGCCACTTCACTCCTGTCTATGAGTCCGGGGGTCTCGTCCGCCGGACTGTCGCTACTTCATGGGCGTACCCATCGCGTACTCATCGCGTACTCATCGAGTGCTCATCGCAATCTCGACCTACTTCCACATCGCGAGGTACCTGACTGGTGGCACGGCGCGCGGCTGCCCGCCCGCCGTGCTTGTTGCGGTGGTTCTCCGCCGCGTGGAGCGGCGGCCGTCGCGGGAGGCGGCCCGTCTAGCAGGCTCCGCCCGTCCGCTCCCCGATGAACCCGCGGAGCCGCTCCGTGTCGAGCATGCCCTGGAGCCGGAAGGCCCGGGGGAACGCTCGACGGCGGACCGCGAGGTCGAGGCAGGCCGGATCGGGGTGCAGGTGAGCGCCCCGGCCCGGCAGTGCGCCACGGGGATCGGGGACGCATTCGCCCTCGACCGCCGTGACACGCAACAGCTGGTGCTTGGCCGCGCGCTTGCGGCAGCCCACGCAGGTGCGTTCCGGGCGTGCTCGGACGTGCGTCCGGCCAGACGAAGGCAAGTCTACCCCTCCGAAGCGACATGGCGCCGCCCCGCAGATCCCGGGGGACCCGCGGGGACGGCTACGACAACACCGACCAGTGGCCGTCCGCCACCCATTTTCCTCCCGGGGGCGGCCGTTTCCCTCCTACTGGGGGCGGCCGTCGTCCTCCGGCTGACCCTCGGTGTCCGGGCGGATGTCGATCCGCCAGCCGGTCAGACGGGCGGCCAGGCGGGCGTTCTGCCCCTCCTTGCCGATCGCCAGCGACAGCTGGTAGTCCGGCACGATCACCCGGGCGGAGCGCTGGACGGCGTCCACGATCTCCACGCTGGTCACCCGCGCGGGGGACAGCGCCGCGGCGACCATCTCCCGGGGGTCCTCCGACCAGTCGACGATGTCGATCTTCTCGCCGTGCAGCTCGCCCATCACGGCGCGCACCCGGGAGCCCATCGGACCGATGCAGGCGCCCTTGGCGTTCAGCCCGGCCCGGCGCGACCAGACCGCGATCTTGGTGCGGTGGCCGGCCTCGCGGGCGATGGCGGCGATCTCCACGCTGCCGTCCGCGATCTCCGGGACCTCCAGCGCGAAGAGCTTCCTGACCAGGTTCGGGTGGGTGCGCGACAGCGTCACCGAGGCCCCGCGGACCCCGCGGCGGACCGCCACCACGTAGCACTTCAGACGGGTGCCGTGCCGGTAGTCCTCGCCCGGGACCTGCTCCTGCGGCGGCAGGATGGCCTCCAGCTTGCCGATGTCGACCAGCACGCTCTTCGGGTCGTTGCCCTGCTGGACGACACCGGTGACGATGTCGCCCTCCTTGCCCGCGTACTCGCCGAAGGTCTGGTCGTCGGCGGCGTCGCGCAGGCGCTGCATCATCACCTGGATGCCGATGCTGGACGCGATCCGGCCGAAGCCGTTCGGGGTGTCGTCGAACTCCTTCGGCTCGACGCCCTCGTCCAGCTCCGTCGGGTCCTCCGTGGCCCACACGGTGACGTGGCCGCTCTTGCGGTCCAGGTGCACCCGGGCACGGCGGCGCGAGCCCTCGGTGCGGTGGTACGCGGTGAGGAGGGCTGACTCGATGGACTCGACCAGCAGGTCGAAGGGGATGTTCTTCTCGTTGACCAGCGTGCGCAGGGCACTCATGTCGATGTCCACGGCTACGCCTCCTCGTCTTTCGTCACGTTCGTCATGGTCGTACGGCGCCCGGGTCACTCGGCGCCGTCGTCCCCCTCGTCGAAGTCGGCGGCCTCGTCCAGGAGCTTCTCGTCGTCCTTGCGGTTGAACTCGACCTGGACCCGTGCCCGGGCCACCTCGGCGAACTCCAGGCGGCGCTCCTTCGGACGGCCGCGCCCCTTCACCGGCTGCACCTCGACCAGCGCGCCGTCCTCGTCGGCCTCCAGCACCCGGGCGACGATCTCCCCGCCGTCCACCAGGTGGATCTTGGCCAGCCGACCCTCGGCCCGCTGCCAGTGCCGCGGGAGCGCCAGCGGACGCTCGGCACCCGGCGAACCGACCTCCAGCAGGTAGGCCTCGTCGCCCATCAGGTCCGACTCGTCCAGGGCCTCGCCGACCACCCGGCTGAACTCGGCGATGGTGTCCATGTCCACGCCGCCGTCGGTGTCGACGTCGATCTGCACCTGCCGGCGGCTGCCCGCCTTGGTGACCCTGACGTCCTCCAGGTCCAGTCCGGCCTGCACGGCCAGCGGCTCCAGCAACTCGCGCAGCCGGTCGGTGTGGGTGGTGCTCATCCGGGTGGACTCCTCGGCCGCGTCTGCTGTTGTCAGAAGGTCGCCCCGCGCCTCCCGGTGCCACACCGGGTCACGGCAGCTCGGCCCAAAGCCTATCCGGTGAAGCCCCCAACCACCGATTCCGGACCACCCCCGGCCGCTCGCACGCCACCCACTGCGAGCAAGCTCACACCAGCCCGGCCGGGCACCCGTGCGTCCGAACCCGGCCCGGGAACGTGGGGATTCTGTCATCATTCACGCCAACGAGGGCAGGCCTGGAGGCCGTCCTCCCGTACACGCCCCGGAGTGACCCCGATGCAGCCGCCCAGCCGACGGACCCTCCTGTCCCTCGGACTGTTCACCCTCACCGCCTGCACCGTCGCCGCCTGCACCACCGACCGCACCGGCCCCGCCCCCGGCGCCACCGGGCCCCGCCCCGACCCGGACGCCCCCGTCCGCCTGCGCGCGGTCACCGCCACCGACGCCCTCCTCACCGGGTACGACACCCTGCCCGCGCCCCCCGGCGTCGACGGCGCCGGTCTCCGCGCCGAGACCGCCCGGCACCGCGCCGCCCTCGCCGAGGGCCTGCCCGCCACGGCCGTCCCGTCACCCCCCGTGACCACCGGCCCGACCACCGGCGCCCCGCCCACCACCGCCACCACCGGACCGGCCACGGCCGCCGCACCGACCCCCGCCACCGACGGCCTGGCCGCGCTGGAACTCCGGACCGCCGAGTCCCACCTCGCCGACCTCGACGCCGCCGGGCCCTCGCTCGCCCGGCTGCTCGCCTCCCTCGCCGCCGCCCACACGCTCCACGCCGCGGCGCTGGGCGCCCCCGCCCCGCCCCTCGCCGCTCCGCCGACCGCCTCCGCCTCCGCGAACCCCGCCGCCACCCCCGGCGAGGCCCCCGGCGTCGGCGCCGCCGCCGTCACCGCCCTCCAGAACGCGCTCGGCGCCGAACACGCCGCCGTCTACGGCTACGGCGTCGTCGGCGCCCGGCTCCCCGACGACCCCGCGCGTACCGACGCCCGCACCGCCTACGCCGCCCACCAGGCCCGGCGCGACACCTGGCAGCGCCTGATCACCTCCCTCGGCGCCGCCCCCGCCCCGGCCGCCGCCGGCTACCAGCTGCCCTTCCCGGTCGCCTCGGCCGCGGACGCCACCCGGCTCGCCGCCCACCTGGAAACCCGGCTGACCGGCGTCTACGCCGACCTGGTCGCCGCCGTCCCCGCCCCGCACCGCCTCACCGCCGCCCTCGCCCTGCGCGACTGCGCCCTGCGGGCCCGCCGTTGGGGCGCCCCCGACCAGCCCTTCCCGGGCGTCCCCGACCCGGCCGCCACCCCCGCGGCCACCACCGGCTGAGAACACCCGCCCCGCAACCCGGCCGGGCGAGCGGGCCGCACCGCCCGCGAACACCGACAATGGACCCATGTCGGGAGCCGCACCCACCATCACCGTCCCCACCTGGCTGGCGCACAGCGTCACCGCCGCCCACGGCGACGCCGGCCGGCAATGGCTCGCCGCCCTCCCCACCAGGGCGGCCGCCCACCTGTCCGGCTGGCGCCTCACCCTGGAACGCGTCCTCGACCCCGGCGGCAGCCTCAGCCTGATCGCGTACGTCCACCGCGACGACCTCTCCCCCGCCGTCCTCAAAACCGGCCTGCTGACCCCGGAGACCGCCCACGAGCACGCCGCCCTCACCCACTGGGCGGGCCGGGGAGCCGTCCTCCTCCTGGACGCCGACCCCGCCGAGGGCGTCCTCCTCCTGGAACGCCTCCACGGCGAGATCCCGCTGCGCTCCCTCGCCGAGCCCAAGGCCATGCTGGAGGCCACCAGCCTGCTGCACCGCCTCTGGGCCGAACTGCCCGGGGACCACCCCTTCCCCGCCCTCGCCGAGCGGGTCGCCGCCACCGCCGACCGCGTCGAGGAGCACCGCTCCCACCCCGCCGCCGCCGAGGCCCAGGCACTGGTCACCGAGGCCCTGGACACCGCCCGGAGCCTGGCCGACTCGGCCGACGAGTCCTTCCTGCTCCACGGCGACTTCCACCACGGCAACGTCCTCGCCGCCGACCGCGCCCCTTGGCTGGCCATCGACCCGCGCCCCGTCGCCGGCGAGCGTGCCTACGACCTGGCCCGCCTCGTCCTGGACCGGGCCGACACCCTGCTCGGCTCCCCCGGTGTACCCGCCGCCGTCCGCCGACGCCTCCACCAGCTCTCGGACGCCCTCGACGTGGACCGGGACCGCCTGCGCGGCTGGGCCCTCTTCCGCTCCGTCGACCTGGCGCTCCGCGCCGTCACCGCGGACCGCCACGAGGACGCCGAGCTCTACTTCGAACTCGCCGGTTCCCTCTGAGCCGGCCGCTCTGAGCCGGCCCGTCGGAACACCGGCCGCTCGGAACACCGGCCGCTCCGGGCGCCGGCGCCTCCGAGCGGTCTAGAGGCCCTGGACCGCCGACCGCCGCAGCGGCAACCGGGCGCCCATCACCGCGTACAACCGGTCCGTCGCCGGGAAGCGCACCGCCCGTGCCAGGTCCTGGTACCCCAGCGCCCGGTACAGCCGCCGCGCCGGCGTCTCCGCGTCGATCGCCGAGAGGATGCTGCGGTCCAGCCCCGAGCGCTCGCACAGGGTCCGGATCAGCTGCGAGCCGACGCCCTGCCCCTGGAACTCCGGCAGTACGTGCAGTTCGGTGACGGCGAACACCCCGTCCAGCCAGTCCCCGTACCCCCGGGTGGTCAGGTAGGGCTCGATCACCGAGCTCCACCAGTGCTCCCGCTGGTTGGGCATCCCGTACCCGAACCCGACCAGCCGCCCCCCGCTCATCGCGCCGTACGCGATCACCCCCGGCTGCTGGGCGTGCCGCCCGACGATGTGCAGCCGTACCGCGACCTCCTCGGGCGTCAGCCCGAACGCCACCGCCTGGACCTCCAGCGCCTGCGGCGCCCAGGCCGCAAGGTCGATGGCCCCGATCGTCACCCCGGTCAGCTGATCCATGCTCCGGACGTTACTACCAGCGGACCCCCGACGCGGCCGAAGATCCGAACCCGGGCTTCCCACGGGGACGGCGCCGTCAGAACAGCACGCTCATGAAGGCCCCGACCTCCCGGAACCCCACCCGTCGATAGGCCGCCCGGGCCCGCAGGTTGAAGTCGTTGACGTAGAGCGACACCACCGGCGCCACCTCGCGCAGCGCGATCTCCAGGACCGCCGCCATCCCCGTCTCGGACAGCCCGCGCCCGCGGTGCTCCGGCGCGACCCAGACCCCCTGGATCTGGCAGGCGCCCTCGGTCACGGCCCCGACCTCGGCCTTGAAGACGACCTCGCCGTCGGCGCCGAACCGCGCGAACGACCTTCCGGTGGAGACGAGTTCGGCCACCCGGGCCTGGTAGAGGAGTCCCCCGTCGCCCGCCAGCGGCGACACCCCGACCTCCTCGGTGAACATCGCCACGCACGCGGGCATCAGCGCCTCGACCTCGCCGCGCCGCACCCGCCGCACCAGCGGGTCCGGCGCGATCTCCGCCGAGGGCTCCGAGGTGGCCAACAGCGGCTGGTGGCCCCGGACTTCGCGGGCCGGCCCCCAGCTCCGCTCCAGCAGCGCCCAGAACATCGCGGTGGCCTCGGCCGGCCCGACGATCGAGGAGCAGCGCCTCCCCTGCCGACGGGCCCGCTCCGCGAAGGCCGCGACCGCGTCCGGCCCGGCGTTCACCAGGACCAGGTTCGCGCCGGCGTAGCAGAGCGCGTCCAGGACACCGTCCCCGTCGTGCCAGCCCCACAACTCCCCGCCGAGCCGCCACGGGTCGAGCCCGACCGCTTCGACCCGGGTCGCGACGAAGGCGTTGGCGACCGGGTCGCGGTGGAGGATCTCCAGGGCGTCCGCGAGGTCGGGCGGCTCCAGCACGCGGGTGGTGGCCAGGGCCCGGGCGGCCTGGAAGGAGCTCGGGAGCATCACACCTCGATCGAGCATCGAGACAGCACCTCACTGAGACGACTCTGGCCGCACCCTACTCCGTGGCCCCACCCGGCTACGGCTGCGGGGCCGTCCACGAACGGACGGCCCCGCTTCCGGAAATACTTCACGCGGGCATCCCCGCACCATCAGGACGAGCTACGGGGTGCTCACTCCCCCGCGACGACGGTCGGCGACCCCGACCCGACGCCGGCCGCCTGCATCTGCTCGGCGAGCTTGAGCGCCTCCTCGATCAGGGTCTCGACGATCTTCGACTCGGGAACGGTCTTGATGACCTCGCCCTTGACGAAGATCTGGCCCTTGCCGTTGCCGGAGGCGACGCCCAGGTCGGCCTCGCGCGCCTCGCCCGGCCCGTTCACGACGCAGCCCATGACGGCCACCCGCAGCGGCACCTCCATGCCCTCCAGGCCGGCGGTGACCTCCTCGGCGAGCTTGTAGACGTCCACCTGGGCGCGGCCGCAGGACGGGCAGGAGACGATCTCCAGGCCGCGCTCGCGCAGCCCGAGCGACTCCAGGATCTGGTTGCCGACCTTGATCTCCTCGGCCGGCGGGGCGGAGAGCGAGACCCGGATGGTGTCGCCGATGCCCTCGGCCAGCAGCGCGCCGAAGGCGACCGCCGACTTGATGGTGCCCTGGAAGGCCGGACCGGCCTCGGTCACACCGAGGTGCAGCGGGTAGTCGCAGGCGGCGGCGAGCTGGCGGTAGGCGTTGATCATCACGACCGGGTCGTTGTGCTTGACCGAGATCTTGATGTCGCGGAAGTCGTGCTCCTCGAACAGCGAGCACTCCCACAGCGCGGACTCGACCAGCGCCTCCGGGGTGGCCCGGCCGTACTTCTCCAGCAGGCGCTTGTCGAGCGAGCCGGCGTTGACGCCGATCCGGATCGGCACGCCCGCGCCCTTGGCCGCCTTGGCGATCTCGCCGACCTTGTCGTCGAAGGCCTTGATGTTGCCCGGGTTCACGCGCACCGCCGCACAGCCGGCGTCGATCGCGGCGAAGACGTACTTCGGCTGGAAGTGGATGTCCGCGATGACCGGGATCTTCGACTTCTTCGCGATGATCGGCAGCGCGTCGGCGTCGTCCTGCGACGGGCAGGCGACCCGGACGATCTGGCAGCCGGACGCGGTCAGCTCCGCGATCTGCTGCAGCGTGGCGTTGATGTCCGCGGTCACGGTGGTGGTCATCGACTGCACCGAGACCGGGGCGTCGCCGCCGACCGGCACGTTGCCGACCATGATCTGCCGGGAGTACCGGCGCTTGGCCAGCGGCTTGAGCGGCAGGGACGGAATACCGAGCGAGATCGCGGTCATGTGCGCAGGGTTCCCCGGGGTTGAGGTGTGATCGACCGCCCGGCCGTTGGAACGACCGGGGCCGGGCGCGCTGACGTCGCGCACCCGGCCTCCACGGTACGGCACGGCGACGGGCCCCAGCACACCCGCCGTACCCGAACGCCCTAGCTGATCTTCACCGGGTTCACCAGGTCGGCGACCATCACGAGCAGCGTGAAGCCGATGAAGATGCTGGCCACGACGTACGCCACCGGCATCAGCTTGGCGACGTCGAACGGTCCCGGGTCGGGCCGGCGGAACACCTGTGCGAGGCGGCGCCGGACCGCCTCCCAGACCGCGCCCGCGATGTGGCCGCCGTCCAGCGGGAGCAGCGGCAGCATGTTGAAGAGGAAGAGCGACAGGTTGATGCCCGCCAGCAGGTTCACGAAGAAAGCGATTCGCTGGGTGCCGGGGATGTCGAGCGAGAAGACCTCGCCGCTCACCCGGGCGGCGCCGACCATGCCGATCGGCGAGTCCGGGTCGCGCGGGGCGTCACCGACGACGGCGTTCCACAGCCCGGGGATCTTGCCTGGCAGGGCGACCAGCGACTTCACCCCGTTCTCGGTCATGTCGTACATCCGGTCGAGCGACTGCCCGAAGCCCAGCCGGACGACACCACTCGCGGGAGTGAAGCCGAGGAACCCGGCCTGGACGGTCTGGCCCTTGACCGGGACGTTGTTCCCGTCGTACTTCTGGACGTCGTTGACGGCGATGGTCGGCGTGAGCGTGAGCTGCTGCCCGTCCCGCTCGACCACGACCGGCACGGTCCTCCCGGACGACCTGCGGATGTCCGCCTGGAGCTGGTCGTAGGTCCGGATCCGGTCACCGTCGAAGGAGACGATCCTGTCCCCGGCCTTCAGCCCGGCCTGGGCGGCCGGGGTCTGCGGGGCGCCCGCCGGGCAGTTGTCGGTCGGCTGACCCGCCTTGACCACGCACTGGGCGACGGTGCTGACCGTCGGCACGTTCATGGAGACGCCGAAGCCCATCATCACCGTCAGGAAGAGCCCGAACGCCAGCACCAGGTTCATGAACGGCCCGGCGAACATGACGATGACGCGCTTCCACGGCTTGCGGGTGTAGAACAGCCGCTGCTCGTCACCCTCCTGGAGCTCCTCGTAGGAGGCCTCGCGGGCGTCCTCGATCATGGTCCGCCAGGGCGAGCTGCTGCGCTTGGTGATCCGCCCGTCCTCGCCCGGCGGGAACATCCCGATCATCCGGATGTACCCACCGAACGGGATCGCCTTGATGCCGTACTCGGTCTCGCCCTTGCGGCGCGACCACAGGGTCGGGCCGAAGCCGACCATGTACTGCGGCACCCGGATGCCGAACAGCTTGGCCGTGGAGAGGTGGCCGAGTTCGTGCCAGGCGATCGAGATCAGCAACCCGATGACGAAGACCAGGATGCCGACCACCGTCAAAACCGTTGCCACCGCTGGTCCTCCGTCATGCCGCTCCGCTCATCGTCTCGTCCTACCGCAATCCCGGTCGTCAGCCCGCCGCCAGCTCGCGAGCCCGGGCACGCGCCCAGTCCTCCGCGTGCAGGACGTCCTCCACCGTCAGGGAAGTTCCCGCCACCGGCGTGCCGTGCTCGGCGACGACCTTGGCAACAGTGTCCACGATTCCGGTGAAGGCGAGGCGCCCCTTCAGGAATGCCTCCACACATTCCTCGTTGGCCGCGTTGAACACCGCCGGGGCGGTACCGCCCAGGGTGCCCACCTCGCGGGCCAGCTCGACCGCCGGGAACGCCTCGTCGTCCAGCGGGAAGAACTCCCAGGTGGCGGCCTTCGTCCAGTCGCAGGCCGGGGCCGAATCCGGCACCCGGTCCGGCCAGCCCATGCCCAGCGCGATCGGCATCCGCATGTCCGGCGGGCTGGCCTGCGCCAGCGTCGAACCGTCCGTGAACTCCACCATCGAGTGCACCACCGACTGCGGGTGGACCACGACCTCGATCCGGTCGAACGGCACGTCGTACAGCAGGTGCGCCTCGATCACCTCCAGGCCCTTGTTCACCAGGGTCGCCGAGTTGATCGTCACGACCGGGCCCATCGCCCAGGTCGGGTGCGCCAGCGCGTCCTGCGGGGTCACCCCCGCCAACTGCTCGCGGGTGCGGTTGCGGAACGGGCCCCCACTGGCGGTGACCACCAGCTTGCGCACCTCGGCACGGGTCCCGCCCGCCAGCGCCTGGAACAGCGCGGCGTGCTCCGAGTCCACCGGCACGATCTGGCCCGGCTTCGCCACCGCCTTCACCAGCGGGCCGCCGACGATCAGCGACTCCTTGTTGGCCAGCACCAGCACCCGGCCCGCCGCCAGCGCGGCCAGCGTCGGCCGCAGCCCGATCGACCCGGTGATGCCGTTCAGCACCGAGTGGCACTCCACGGCGGCCAGCTCGGTCGCCGCGTCCGGACCCACCAGCACCGCCGGCAGCGGACGGCCCGCCGCCTTCGCGGCCAGGGCCTCGCGCAGCGCCGGCTCGGCCGCCGGATCGGCCACCGCCACGGTGTGCACACCCAGCCGCAGCGCCTGGTCGGCCAGCAGCTCCACCCGGCCGCCGGCGGCCGACAGGGCGACCACGCGGAAGCGGTCCGGGTTGCGGAGCACCACGTCGATGGCCTGGGTGCCGATCGAACCGGTGGAACCGAGGATCACCAGCTCCCGGGGGCCGGAGGGGTCCGCCACGGTGGGCGTGAAGCGCAGCTGCGGGTGGGCGAGCGAAGTCATGCGCCCATTGTGTCCTGTCCGCGACCACGCCACTCCCGAGGCTTCCCCAGGACGACCCGGCACCCCCGGGCTACCGTCGGAGCCATGCGCACCGTCATCGCCGGGGGCCACGGACAGATCGCGATGGAACTGGAACGGCTGCTCGCCGCACGCGGCGAGCGCCCCGCCGGGATCATCCGCCGCCCCGAACAAGCCCAGGACCTGATCGACGCCGGAGCCGAGCCGCTCCTGCTCGACCTGGAGGCCACCACCGCCCCGCAGCTCGCCGACCTGCTCGCCGGCGCCGACGCGGTGGTCTTCGCCGCCGGAGCCGGACCGGGCAGCGGCGCCGCCCGCAAGAACACCGTCGACCGCGACGCCGCCGTCCTGCTCGCCGACGCCGCCGAACTCGCCGGCGTCCGCCGGTACCTGATCGTCTCCTCGATGGGCGCCGACGCCGACGCCCGCCACCCCGCCGACGAGGTCTTCGAGACCTACCTGCGCGCCAAGGGCGCCGCCGACGACGCGGTCCGGGCCCGGACCACCCTGGACTGGACCGTGCTGCGCCCCGGACGGCTCACCGACGGCCCCGGCACCGGACTGGTCCGGCTGGCCCCCGCGGTCGCGCGCGGCGCGGTGGACCGGGCCGACGTGGCCGCCGTCCTGGCCGCCCTGCTGCGCGAACCCGGCACCGCCGGACTGACCCTGGAACTGGTCGCCGGGAACGCCACCGTCGAGGAGTCGGTCGCCGCCGCGGCCGGGCACGACCGCTGAACGCGCGCGGGGCCCGGTTCGACGAACCGGGCCCCGCGGCGACACGTCGACGCGTCGGTCAGAGGTCGAGGCCGGTCAGGACCAGGACCTTCTCGACCGTGTAGTCGTCCATCGCGTACTTGACGCCCTCGCGGCCGACGCCCGAGTCCTTCACACCGCCGTACGGCATCTGGTCGGCACGGTAGGACGGCGCGTCGCCGATGATCACACCGCCGACCTCCAGCTCCCGGTGCGCGCGGAAGGCGGTCTGCAGGTCGTGCGTGAACACACCCGCCTGCAGGCCGAACAGCGAGTCGTTGACGGCCGCGAAGGCCTCGTCCACGCCGTCCACCCTGTGCAGCGACAGGACCGGGCCGAACACCTCGGCCTTGGCCAGGATCGCGTCCCCGGGCAGCTCCGCCAGCACGGTCGGGGCGTAGGTCGCACCCTCCCGGGTACCGCCGGTCAGCACCTTGGCACCCTTGGCGACCGCGTCCTCCACCCAGGACTCCACCCGCTTCGCGGCGTTCTCGTCGACCAGCGGGCCGACGTCCGTCGCCGAGTCGTTCGGGTCACCGGTGACCTGCGCCTTGACCTTGGCCACGACCTTCTCCACCAGCGCGTCGTACACCGACGCGTCGGCGATCACCCGCTGCACCGAGATGCAGGACTGGCCGCCCTGGTAGTTCGCGAACATCGCGATCCGGGTCGCCGCCCAGTCCAGGTCGGCCTCCGAGGACCAGTCGGCGAGGACCACGGCCGCGGCGTTGCCGCCCAGCTCCAGGGTGCAGTGCTTGCGCGGCACCGAGTCCATGATCTGGTAGCCGACCTTGTCCGAACCGGTGAACGAGATCACCGGCAGGCGGTCGTCCTGCACCAGCGCCGGCATCCGCTCGTTCGGCACGGTCAGGATCGACCAGGAACCGGCCGGCAGGTCCGTCTCGGCCAGGATCTCGCCCAGCACCATCGCCGACAGCGGGGTCGCCGGAGCCGGCTTCAGGATGATCGGGGCACCGACCGCGATCGCCGGGGCGACCTTGTGGGCGACCAGGTTCAGCGGGAAGTTGAACGGGGCGATGCCCAGCACCACACCGCGCGGGAAACGGCGCACCACCGCGAACCGGCCCACACCGCCCGGGTCGGTGTCCAGCCGCATCGTCTCGCCGTTGGTGCGGCGCGCCTCCTCGGCGGCCCAGCGGAAGACCGACACCGCGCGGCCGACCTCACCGCGGGCCCACTTGATCGGCTTGCCGTTCTCGGCCGTGATCAGCTGGGCGAGCTCCTCGGTGCGCTCGGCCAGCCGCTTGGCCACGTGGTCCAGGGCAGCGGCACGCTGGTGCGCCGGAGTCGCGGCGAACACCGGCAGCGCGGCGACGGCCGCGTCCAGCGCCTCCTCGACCTGGGCCTCGGTCGGGATGCTCACCCTGCCGACCAGACGGCCGTCCCAGCTGTTGTGCACCTCGAAGTCGGCGTCACCGCTCGCCCGGCGGCCGGCGAGCCAGAAATCGTACGTGGTGGTCACCGTGGTACCGGCCCTCTCCTCGTCTCGTACGGCCCGCACGGACGTGGGACCGGAATCCGAGGGTAGGGGCGTCGGCGCGCCGACCGGATTGGCCGACTAGGAGCGTTCGACACCGAGGCCACTCCACCACGTCCAGCCGGGTCCTACTCCTCCCCGGAACGCAGCGCCAGCCACAACTCCATGCGCACGTCCGTGTCGTCCAGCGAACGGCCCAGCAACTCCTCGACCCGCCGCATCCGGTAGCGCAACGTGTGCCGGTGCACACCCAGGTCCGCCGCCGCCGCGTCCCACTGGCCGTGCCTGGACAGCCACGCCCGCAACGACGCCACCAGGTCACCGCGCGCCGTCCGGTCGTGCTCGCGCAACGGTCGCAACAACCCCTCCGCGAACGCCGTCACCGCGTCCTCCCCGAGCAGCGGCAACAGCGAACCCGCACCGACCTCCTCGTGGTCCACCGACCGGCGGCCACCCCGCAACGCCACCGCCAGCGCCCGCTCGGCCTGCGCGTTCGCCGTCCCCGCCTCCTCCAACGCGGCCGGCGCCGAAACGCCCAGCGACAAGCCCTCGTGCTCCTCCACCGCACCCAGGCACGCCCGGTGCACCGCGCCGTTGTCCAACGCCAGCACCATCAACCGCGGCCCGTGCGCGCCGTCCTCCCGCGCCACCAACAGCTTCTCGCCCACCCGGGAACCCGCCTGCTCGGCCCGGTCCCCCAACTCCCCCAACGCCTCCGCCGCATCCGCGCTCGCCGCCCCGGCGCCGGCCACCAGAACCCGTATCGTCCCCTCCGGCAGACCGCCGAACAGCCCCACCGCCACCTGCCGGGCCGTCGCCACCTCACCGGCCAGCACCATCCGCAGCAGCGCCGCGCCCATCCGCTCCTCCGCCTGCCGCAGCTCCCGCGAGCGCTCCAGGGTGAGGGTCAGCAGCGCCACCGCCGCGTTCAGCACGTACCGCTCGGTCGGCGTGATCCGGTCCTCGGTCCCGACCGCCAGGAAACCCCGGGCCCGCCGGTCCGCCCCCAACGACTGGACCACCACGTAGTCCTCGTCCGCCGTGTCTATCCCCGGCGCCCGCCCCTGCAACGCGGCACTCGACGGCGCCGGCCGCCGACGAAGCCGATCCACCTCGGCCGCCAGCCGCCCCGCCCGGCGAGCCGCCCAGTCCGGCGCCACCACCGACAGCGCACCCGACCCGTCGTACAGCGCCGCCCAGCCCCCCAGCCGCGCCGCCAGCCGACGCACCACCGCCGTCGTGCCGTCCTTGCCCAGCGCCGCCCGGGTCAGCTCCTCCTGCGCCTCGAAACTCGTCGTCACCGCCTCGTACTGCTCCGCGGCCAGCGCCGCCGACACCACCTTGCTGATCGCGATGAACGGCGTCGGCTCCGGCACCCGCAACAACGGCAACCCGCGCTGCGCCGCCGCGTCCACCAGCGGCTGCGGCACCTCGGTGTGCGACAACCCCACCCCGAGCCCCAGCCCCACCACCCCGGCATCGGCCAGCCGGTGCACGTACGCCTGCAACTGCGCCGCCGTACGGCCCAGCTTGATACCGGTGGTGAGCAGCAGCTCGCCACCCTCCAGGAACGGCGTCGGGTCGTCCAGCTCACTGGTGTGCACCCAGCGGACCGGCCGCTCCAGGTGATCCGCGCCGGAAAGAACCGTCAGGTGGAGCGAACTGTTGCGGACGACGGAGGCGAGTGTGGGGGGCATGGCACCTTCGGGGGATCGACCTGACCGCGCCATTGCGGCCGGGCGAGGAGAGGGACGTGGGACTGGTGAGGGTCTCTCCCCTTCATTATGGACGCCCCGGACAACCGGCACTGCCGAATCCACCTCGAAGGCGACTTCCACCCCGCCCCGGCCGCGCCCCCTGCCCCGCCCCTTGCCCCGCCCCGTTCCACGCCCCGTTCCACACCCCCGGACGGCCCCGCCTCACCCCCGCAGATCCACCAGCAGCGGCGGAACCTGCTCCCCCGACACCGCCGTCAACGACACCACCGCGTGCCCCGCCGGCAACGCGTGCGCCAGGTCCGACGGCGACCACCGCAACCGCTCCACGTCCCGCGTCGTCACCGACTCCGTCTGCGCCGTCGTCCCCGACAACGCCTTCCGCCCCACCCGCCCGGCCCGCCGTATCACCCCACCCGACGTGTCGGGGGTGTGGGTGACCTCGGTTTCGTGGACGACGTGCGTGCCCCATGCCTCAGAGAAGAATTTTCCGTCCCACGGAGCGATCCCGGGGAAGACCATGCGACAACCCACGGCGCCGAAGAGAGGTGTCCTCAGCGCTTCCGGCAGATCCATCAGGGTGCGGAGCAGGAGCACTGCGCCCGCGTTGGCGCCACGCATCCGCTGGAGACCCCGGATGGTGTTCGCGTCCACGGCAGCAGACGCGTCGTCCACTACCAACCCGGCGAACAGCGAGCGGTCCTGGCGGGCAGCCGCCGCGACCACGAACTGGCCCACCACCAGGCGAGAGAGGATCCGGGCGGCCTCCGGGTGGCTCCGCTCGGGCAGCTTCACGCGGACTCGGAGCGGGTGGTCGAGTACACGCATGGCGAAGGGCAGACGACCGGTACCGTCCGTGGCGAACGCCCCCGCAAAGGCCGGCCGATCAAGCAGTGCCAAGCGGTCCGCAAGCAGGACCCCCGGGTCATCGGCCCGTTCCTGCTGCCGCTGCCGGAGATCGAGGTCCCGCTCGTAGACCGACAGCTGGCCCGCTGTTCGGAGGGCTTTGACGAGTGGCTCCATCACCTCGGGCTCCCCGGAGAGCAGCGCCCTCAGTTCACGGACTCCCGGATAGCGCCCGTATGCGGTGTGGAATGGCCCGACTACCTGCTGAAGCGTCGTCCGGGCGCTCTCCGCACGCGCGATCAGCTCGTCCGGCAGCAGTGCGTCGGCGAGTCTGGCGGCCGCCTCATCCGGATCCTGAGTCGCTCCGTAGAGGTCCAATCCGTAGGCCGAGCCCGGTTCGCCCGGTGCGATCACCACGTCGTACCAGGTGTCCGGGCCGAGATCCGCGTCCGTGGCCCCGACCACAACCACGCAGGCCGTTCCGGCCAACGTTTGCAGGCACAGAGCCTCCGTGACCGGGCGAGCGAGCCGCGCCGTCTTACCGGTTCCCGCCGGACCGACGGCGAGCAGCGACGTCCCCAGGACCGAGGGGTCCAGAGCGAATCCGGTCGCCCTGTGCCCGTGCGGGTTCTTCACCACGTCCTGTGTCGTACCGAGGCGCACCTGTTGCAGCAGCAGGTCGTGCCACGCCTTCCGGGTGGCCAGGTCTCGGGCCTCCGACGGGTGCGAGAAGGCCGAAGCTCCCCGTGCGAGCACCTGGTCGACGAATGCGGGGAGGAACGCAGCATCCGCTTGGGCGGACTCCCATGCCCGCTGGATCCGCACGTAGTCGACGTCGCCCGCCTTCAACCGATCCAGTTTCTCCGCCGCTGCCGAAGCCCCTCCGACGCGTTGGGCGAGCCACGGATCGCTCACGGGCGCCGACTCGGAATCCGCAGGGGGCCTGCTCGGGGTCGGCCCCTCATGGGTGATGGCGCGTGCGAGGACCGGAGCGACGTTCTTCCGCCACCCGGCTCTGGTGAGGAAACGCCGGCCGACCTCGCGCCACCGGCCGGTGCGCCAGAAAACTGCAGCGGCACAACTGATGGTGACCAGGTTGATGAGGATCTGCAGGGTGTTGAACTGTTCCGGCGACGTACCGTCGTACCAGCCGAGGAGCCCCGTCGCCCACACCAGCACGAGCGTCCCGATGTAGTACGTCGCGACGGTCGCGACGAGGTTCAACGCGGCACGCCACAACAGCTGACCGGTGGGGACCTTCATTTCTTCCGCTTCGGTGGGATCGATCCACTTGTATCCCTGCCGAAAGATCCCCGGCGCCGCCTCCGGCCGTGGCGCCGCGACCCACACCGGGAGGTCGAAGGAGCCGTCCGCGGCCGTGCCGGGCCGCTGGTGGGGAAGGGGGGTGGGGGGTCTGGTGGTGGTGCGCTCGCCGTGGTGGTGTGACCCGTCCTGTGCCATGTACGGCCCCGCTCCCTCGCCCGCCCGCCCGGCCCGACCGCCGTCGGTGCCGCCATACCCATGCCGCCGTACCGGCGACACGCCCGCGCTCAGGGTAGTGGTTCGGGGCCTGCGGGTAGTCGTGGCGCCCGTGCTGGCCGTGCAGGACAAGTCGGACGGCGCACTGCTACCGAGTGGCGCATGCCCGGGTGGAGAGGGCGGCCGTAGCCTGCGAAGCACCGAGTCGAGAAGTCTGGAGATACCCCATGAGCGCCGCAACGCCGCTCCCGCAGGAGCGCCGCCTGGTCACCGCGATCCCCGGTCCGAAGTCGCAGGAGCTGCAGGCCCGCAAGCTGGGTGCGGTGGCGGCCGGCGTCGGCACCACCCTGCCGGTGTACGTGTCCCGTGCCAACGGCGGTGTGCTGGAGGACGTGGACGGCAACTCGCTGATCGACTTCGGCTCCGGCATCGCCGTGACCAATGTCGGCAACAGTGCCGAGGCCGTGGTGGCCAAGGCGAGCGAGCAGCTGGCCGCCTTCACCCACACGTGTTTCATGGTGACCCCGTACGAGGGTTACGTGGCCGTCGCCGAGCAGCTGAACGAGCTGACCCCGGGTGACCACGACAAGCGCACCGCGCTGTTCAACTCGGGCGCCGAGGCGGTCGAGAACGCGGTGAAGATCGCCCGTGCCTACACCAAGCGCACCGCCGTCGTGGTGTTCGACCACGGTTACCACGGCCGCACGAACCTCACCATGGGCCTGACGGCGAAGAACATGCCGTACAAGCAGGGCTTCGGTCCGTTCGCCCCGGAGATCTACCGGGTGCCGGTGGCCTACCCGTACCGCTGGCTGACCGGTGCGGAGAACTGTGCCGCCGAGGCCGCCGCGCAGGCGATCGACATCATCAACAAGCAGATCGGTGCCGAGAACGTCGCCGCGATCATCATCGAGCCGATCCAGGGCGAGGGCGGCTTCATCGAGCCGGCCAAGGGTTTCCTGCCGGCGATCGTGGAGTACGCGAAGGCGAACGGCATCGTTTTCGTGGCGGACGAGATCCAGACCGGTTTCTGCCGCACCGGCGAGTGGTTCGCCTGTGACGACGAGGGTGTCGTCCCGGACCTGATCACCACTGCCAAGGGCATCGCCGGCGGTCTGCCGCTGGCCGCGGTGACCGGTCGCGCCGAGATCATGGACGCCGCGCACGCGGGTGGCCTGGGCGGCACCTACGGCGGCAACCCGGTGGCTTGCGCGGCCGCGCTGGGTGCCATCGAGACCATGAAGGAGCAGGACCTCAACGGCAAGGCGCAGCGGATCGGCGAGGTCATGCTGGGCCGCCTGCGGGCGATGCAGGAGAAGTACGACATCATCGGCGAGGTCCGCGGCCGCGGCGCGATGATCGCCGTCGAGCTGGTGAAGCCGGGTGGCAAGGAGCCGAACGCGGAGGTCACCGCGGCCATCGCGAAGGCCTGCCACGCCGAGGGCCTGGTGGTGCTGACCGCCGGCACGTACGGCAACGTGCTGCGTTTCCTGCCGCCGCTGGTGATGCCGGAGCACCTGCTGAACGAGGGCCTGGACATCCTGGAGGGCGCGTTCGCCGCTCTCTGAGCGGTGCCGCCCGTCAGGTCGTGAACCCCCGCCGGAGGGATGTCCGGACAGCGCTGAACGGCCCGTGGGGACCTCTGGTCCGCACGGGCCGTTCGGTTGTGCAGCGGCCCGGTGCGGGGGCCGTGGCGGGGGCCGTGGCGGGGGCCGTGGCGGGGGCCGTGGCGGGGGCCGGTGCATGATCGACGGGCGGCCCCGGAGGTTGCCCTGCGCGGGGTGAAGATGATGTGCGGAATCGCTGAAGGCGCTCGGCGCGGAAGGGCTGTTGACGTAGTGTCATCGCAGATGGACAGCGAGCCTCAGCCATTGGCGGAGCCGTCCGCGGAGCCTCCCTCGGGGGCGGGTCCGCAGGTGCGCCGCGAGGACAACCAGGCCACCCCGGGAGGGGTGGCGCATACCGAAGGCCGATCGACCGACCGTCCGACCCACACCCCCCGGGGCGCACGGAACGGCGATCATCAGAGCCGCCCCGGAGCTCTCCCCCCTGCTCCGGGGCGGCTGTCCGCCGTCCCGGCCCGGGTGGGCGGGGCGAGCCGGGTGCCACGGTCGGCGGCCGTGCCGGTGGCGGCGACGGCGGTGCTGCTGGCGGTGTCCTGGCAGGTGGCGGTGGACGGGCCGCTGCTGGGGCTGGACCGCTGGGTCCGCCGGGCGGTGCACGCGGCGCGCCACGGCGTTCCGGGCGCGCTGCCGGACCACCTCGGCCACGCCCTGTCGGACCTGGGTGGCGGTGTCCCGGCGGTTCCGGTGCTGGTGCTGGCCGGCGCGTGGGCGGCCCGGCGGTGGCACCGCGCGGGGACGGGGCGCTGGTGGCTGCCGCTGCCGGTGGCGGCGCTGACGGCGGGCCTGATCCCGCTGCTGGTGGTCCCGGCGAAGGCGGCCTTCGCCCGGCCGGGTCCGCTCGGGGATCCGCTGACGCCGGAGCAGTGGGGCTGGTACCCGTCCGGGCACACCGCGACCGCGGCGATCTCGTACGGGGTGGCGGCGCTGCTGCTGGCCCGGGCGTCGGGGCCGCGCGCCGTCCGGGTGCTGACGGCGGGCGCGGCGCTGCTGGCGCTGGGGGTGGGCGCGGGGCTGGTGTGGAGCGACTTCCACTGGCTGTTGGACGTGGTGGCGAGTTGGTGCGTGGCCGTCCTGGTGCTGTGGCCGCTCGACCGGTGGCTGCCCCGGCCGGGTGCGGGAACGGGTCAGGCCTCGGGGTCCTCGTTGCGGTGAACCAGGCCGGCCTCGCCGTTGTCGCGGTGCCACTCGACGACGAGTTCGTCGCGGCTGCCGAAGCGGACGAGGTGGCGGCCGACGACGTCCTCCAGGCCGGGCAGCTTGTCGCGCTCGCCCTCGACGGTGAGCAGCAGCGCGTCGGGCTGCGCTTCCAGGGTGGCGGTGCCGGCGCCGAAGACGAGCGTGCCGCGGCCGGTCTCCTCGGAGTAGGAGGTCTCGATCTTGCGTCCCATGTGGGCGGCGAGCTGCTTGGCGTAGCGGCCGGGGCGGTCGGTGGTGACGCGGGCGGTGGAAACGGGCATGGGTGCTCCAGGGTCCGGGAGGGAACTTAGGGTCCCCTCACTCGGACCTACGCTAACCCAGATGCTGAGCTAAGCTCAACATATTTCCGTGACCGTCGTCGGCCGACCACCGAACGCACCCGACCGGTCGCTACGCTTGGCCGGACACCAGCCGAGGAGACCGCCGATGACCACCACGCCGACCGACGACCCGGCGGACCCCTCCTCCGACCCCCGCACCGCCGCCACCGGCTCCCCCGGCCCCGCCGGCTCCCCCGCTCCCACCGGCTCCCCCGGGAGCACCCGGTCACCCGAGGACACCGGCTCCGCCGAGGACACCGGGACCACGGCCGAACTGGCGGACGCGATGACCAGGGCGATCAAGCGGATCCGCCGCCAGACCGGTTGGCGGCTGGAGCCGTACGGCATCACCCCCGGCCAGGCCCGGGCGCTGCGCACGCTCGCCCACGTGCCGGGCTGCGAGACGCCGGACCGCGCGATGCGGCTGAGCGACCTCGCCGACAAGCTGCACATCGCCCCGCGCTCGGCCACCACCGTGGTCGACGCGCTGGAGGAGGCCGGGCTGGTCGAGCGCACCCCCGACCCGGCCGACCGGCGGGCCGTGCGCATCCTGCTGACCGAGGCCGGCCGCGCCGCGGTGGAGCGGATCGGGCAGGTCCGGGACGAGGTGGCGCGGGAGTACTTCGGCGAGGTCAGCCCCGCGGACGAGGAGGTACTGCTGCGGGTGCTGCGCTCCGCCGAGGCCCGGTTCCTCGCAGCCGGGCCACCACGGCGCGCGGCGTCCCCGGACGCACCGCGGTGATCCCGATCCCGGCGATCACCAGCAGCGCGGCCGCACCGGCCGTCGGGCCGACCCGCTCACCGAGCAGCAGCCAGGCCGAGGACATCCCGAACACCGGCACCAGCAGCGAGTAGGGCGCGACGGCGGTGGCGTCGTACGTACGCAGCAGGAAGCTCCAGGCGACGAAGCCCAGCAGGGTGGAGACCAGCCCGACGTAGGCGATCGCGCCGAGTCCGGCGGGAGTGATGTCGCGCAGCGCGCGCAGGTCCGCCTCCGGGCCCTCGACCAGCAGGGACAGGCCCAGCAGCGGCAGCGGCGGAACGGCGCTGACCCAGACCATCCAACGCAGCGCGTCCGGCGGCGCCGCCTTGCGGGTCAGCACGTTGGCCAGGCCCCAGGCGACGGCGGCCAGCACCACCAGGACGAACGCGCCGAGCGGGCCGCCCGCGCCCTGGTCGTACGCGCTCAGCGCGATGCCCGCGAAGGCGATCGCCAGGCCCAGCAGCCGCTGCCCGCCGGGGCGTTCGCGCAGCACGACGGCGGCGAACAGCGCGGTGAAGCCGGCCTGCCCCTGGAGCACCAGGGAGGAGAGGCCGGCCGGCATCCCGGCGTGCATGCCGAGGAAGAGCAGCCCGAACTTGACCACCCCGAGGACCACGCCGACCGCCACCACCCAGCGCCAGGCCACCTTGGGCGGGCCGACGAAGAAGACTGCGGGCACGGCGACGACCGCGAACCGCAGGGCGCAGAAGAGCAGCGGCGGGAAGTTGTCGAGGCCGACGTGGATGAGGACGAAGTTGAGGCCCCAGACGGCGGCCACCAGGACGGCCAGCGCGATGTGGGGCGCGCTCATGCCCGAGGTGTTCGGGGTGCTCGGGGTGCTCGGGGTGCTCGGGGTGCTCGTAACGGTGCCGGCCCTGCCGGTACCGCCGACCCTGCTGGTGCTGCCGGGGAGGCCGGTGCCGCTCGCGGCGGGTGTTGCGGTCATGGACCGAGCATGGTGGCGCGGGACCGTGTAGCACCAGCGATGAATTCTGAAGGTGACACTTTAGAATCACTGCATGATGGATCTGGGGCGCCTGCGGGCGCTGCACGCGGTGGCGGTGCACGGCTCGGTCGGCGGGGCCGCGGCGGCGCTCGGGTTCACGCCCTCGGCGGTCTCGCAACAGATCGCCAAGTTGGAGCGGGAGACCCGGACGGTACTGCTGGAGCGACAGGGCCGGGGCGTCGTGCTGACCGACGCGGCGCGCGAACTGGCCGCCACCGCGCAGACCGTGCTGGGGCTGGTGGAGCGGGCCGAGGTCCGGCTGGAGGAGCAGCGCGGCCAGGCGGTCGGGCGGCTGCTGGTGGCCGCGTTCGCGTCCGGGGCCCGCGGGCTGATGCCCGGGGTGCTGGCCGACCTGCGGCGGCGCTGCCCGGAGCTGGACGTACGGCTGCTGGAGCGCGATCCCTACCCGGCGACCGATCTGGTGGCCCGGGGCGAGGTGGACCTGGCGCTGGTGCAGGACTGGCCGACGGTGCCGTTGCCGGTGCAGGAGGGCGTCTCCCGGATGGACCTCGGGACGGACCCGGTGGACCTGCTGCTGCCCGCCGACGACGAGCTGGCCGCGCTCGACCCGGTGCCGGTGGAGCGGTTGTGCGGGCAGCGCTGGATCAGCGTGCCGCCGGGCAACATCTGCCACGACTGGCTGGTCCGCACGCTGCGCGAGGCCGGTGAGGAGCCGGACGTGCGCTACCAGGTCGGCGAGTTCGAGACCCAGATCGCGCTGGTCGCGGCCGGTCTCGGGATGGGCCTGGTGCCGAGGCTCGGGCGGGGGCCGCTGCCGCCCGGGGTCGCGGCCCGCCGGGTGACGCCGGAGCCGGGGCGCCGGGTGTTCGCGCTCTGGCGCACCCAGGCCTCCCGGCGGCCGGCCATCACCGAGGCGCTGGCCTCGATGCGCGAGGGCTGGGGACGTCTCCAGGCGCAAGCGCAGGCCCAGACCCCGGCCCAGGCGCAGGCTCAGGCTCAAACCCAGACCCCGGCCCAGGCCCAGGCCCAGGCTCGGGCCCGGGAACAGGCGGAGGCGGGGCACCGCCCGTCGATGTGACCGGGGCCGCACGGGCCCGGCGGCCTACGCGGCGAAGCCGATCACCAGCCACATGAAGCCGACCCCGGCGAGAGTGCAGAGCAGGGTGGTGCGCGAGGGGTGCGGGCTGTGGGCCTCGGGGAGGATGTCGGAGGTCGCCAGGTAGAGCAGGAACCCGGAGAAGAAGCCCAGGTAGAGGCCGAGCAGGTGCTCCGGGATGGTGAACGCCAGGGTGATCGCGGCACCGGACACCGGCGCCAGCGCGTCCGCCGCGAGCAGGGTCAAGGCCCGCCGCCGGTTGTTCCCGTACAGCCGGGTGATCGTGTACGTGTTGAAGCCGTCGGCGAAGTCGTGCGCGACCACCGCGATGGCCACCACGGTGCCGACCGTGGAGCCGGCCTGGAAGGCGGCGCCGATCGCGAAGCCGTCCATCACGCTGTGGCCGACCAGGGCCAGCGCGGCGGTCAGCCCGACGCCCTGGTGTCCGTGGGAGTGGCCGTGGTGGTGGCCGCCGTGGGTGTGCTCGGCGTACTCGCCCTCGTGGCCGCGGTGGATGGCGACCGCGCGCTCGACCACGTGGATGGTGAGGAAGCCGGCCGCGAACATCAGCAGCGCCTGCGGCACGCCGTGCACCTCGCCCGGCGCCTGGTGGATCGCCTCGGGCAGCAGGTCGAACGCCACCACGCCGAGCATCAGTCCGGCCGCGAAGCCGAGCACCAGGTGGCGGCGGTCGCCGGTGCGCTGGGCGACGAAACCACCGATCAGCGTCATCAGGAACGCCCCGGCGGCGACCAGGACGGCGGTCATCGGGCCACCTCCGCCGCGGGTGCGGCCGGCCGGCCGGTGTCGCCGTGTGGTGTGCCGAGCGCTCTGCCCATTCCTCTCCCCCTGGGGTCCGCCCGTGGCCGGGCCGACCGCTGACCGTACCGGACGGCCGTTCGACCTCTGTCGACCGGGGTGCCGGGCGTGGCCGGGGCCCGCTCCCCAGCGTCGGGCCGGACCCGGCGGGATGCCCGCCGGATGGGCCGTCGGGGTGATCCCGCAGGTGGGGCGGCAGGCGGTCAGCGGTGCGGCGCGGCAGGCGGTCAGCGGTGCGGCGCGGCCGGCCGGCCGCGGGAGGGCGGCGGCGCGCGGCCGGGCGGATGCCGTCGGCCCCGGGTGGAGCCGTCAGCGGCCGGCGGCGAGCGGCAGGCCGAGGTGGGTACGGGCGAGTTCGCGCACGCCGTCGCCGTCGACCAGGTGGATGTGGCGGTGACTGTCCTCGGCGGTGAGGTCCAGGGCCTCGTCGGTGAAGCGGCCGGTGGTCAGCCGCAGGCCGCGTTCGGCGGACTCTTCGCGGACCGCCTCGGCGAGCGTGGTGATCTGCTCCGCGGTGACCGGCTCCGGGTCCCGGGAGGCCCAGACCACCCAGCGGCCGGGCAGTGCGCTGGCGGGGGCGCCCTCACCGGTGGCGACCAGCCCGGCCGGGCCGCGCAGCCGTACGCTCCACTCGGCGATCCCGCCCCGGGTGAGAAGGTCGCGCACCAGCTGGGCGAACTCGTTGGCGGACAGGTCGGGCGCGGCCGGCACGGTGGCCCCGGCCTGGGCGGCCGGACGGACGCCGACCCGGTCGTACGGGTCCGGGGTGACGGCGGCGCCGAGCCCGCGCAGCCGGACGAGGGCCTCGTCCTGCTCGGCGTCGGCGTAGACGCCTTCGTCGTCGCGCTCCTCGTACGGGGTCCCCGGAGGCAGCAGCCGGGTGCGGGCCAGCGCGTCGCGGTCGGCGTCCACGCTGACCAGACAGAGCGGCTCGGCCGGACCGGGCTCGCGCAGCCAGCCGTTGAGGACGACGCCGGCGAGTATCTCGTCGGTGTCGACGGCGTCGGCGGCCTGCAGGGCGCGCAGGGCGAGCCGGGCGACCAGGCGCAGGTAGTCGGTGGCCCGGTCGGCCGGCGGGCGCGGCACCGGCACGATGTCGCCATCCGGGGCGAGGCGGTAGCCGGTGAGCGAGGGCACCAGGTCGAGCGGCGGCAGGTCGAGGTCCAGCACGGCGGTGCGGGTGAGCGGGCGGAACACCGCCCGGCAGGGGGCGGGCAGGTCCTGGGTCGCGGTCTCGGCGGCGGCCAGCGCCCGCTCCAGCAGCGACTCGACGGCGGCCGGCTCGGACAGCCGGTAAGCCCGTCGGCACTCCTCCAGGCTCTCGTTGTACTCGCGCACGGCGCGGGCGCGGGCCTCCTCGGCGGCCTCGTGGGTGCGCCGGGACTCGTCGGCGGCCGGGCTCCCGGCCTCGGCGCGGCGGGTGCGCCACTCCCGCAGGGCGCGCTGGTGGGTGAGCCTGGCCTGGGCGAGTTCGCGCTGGTAGCCGGAGTCGAGCAGTCGGCGGGACGGGCCGCTCTCCGGGTCGGCCGCGGTCGGGTCGGCGGGCTCGAAGTCCGCCCAGCGGGGTTCCGGCCCGTCGGCGGTGCCGGGGCCGTCGGCCGGGTAGGGACGGGGTTCGTAGTGGCGCAGCTGGCTCTCGAAGTCCATGGCCGAGACCGGCAGGGCCGCCCGCCGCAGCAGGTCGGCCAGCCGGTCGTGCTCGGCCCGGACGGTGAGCGTGCGGTGGTGGGTCAGGGCGGCGGCCCGGGCGTGCGCCGCGGCGGCCTCCTCCGGATCGCCGGGGTCGACGTCGGCCCGGTCGGCGCCGCCCGGGTCGACGGCGCCGGCGGGGCCCGGGACGGACGGGCCGTCATCGGCCGCGCCCGCGGGCGGGCGGCCGGTGCCGTCCGGCTCCGGGGCCCCGTCGACCCCGAGGTCGCGGAAGACCGAGGCCAGGAAGCCCGGTTGGGGGACCCGGACGGTGGTGGTTCCGTCGGACCGGCCGTCTGCTGAGTGCTGCATCGGTCGTCGTTCCCCCATGCTCGTCCGGCGCCTGCCCGGGGCGGTCGGCGAACCCGCGGACCCACCCCTGCCGGACATTGTCCACCGAACGGGCCCGGCGGTCAGCCAAGCCGGTCAGTTGGTCCGGGTGTTGGTGAGGTGGAGACCGATGTAGCCGACGTAGATCCGGCCACTGCCGGAGCAGTCGTCCAGGTAGTGCAGCCGGGGCGCGGTGCGGCCGCCGCCGATCCGCAGGTGTGCACCCATGAACGCGCGCCGGGAGGCGTCCACGCATTCCGGTACCGGCAGCATCCGTTCGCGCTTCCACTTGGTGTGGCTGAACACCGTCCTGGACTCCCCACGCACGGCCTTGCGGGGCGGGAAGCGGTGGCAGCCCTCCGGAGTGTGCTCGCACCACTGTTTGAAGTCCCCGCCGGCCGTTCCGCGCACCGCCGCCTCGGCGTACTCCTGAAGGGCGGTCAGGCCGTCCCAGGCGATCCGGGCCCAACCGGCGCCGGTGCGCTGGAGCTCGTCGAGGGCGAGTGCGGCCTTCTGGTCCCCGGTGAAGGACAGCAGCGGGAACTCGCCCAGTCTGGCCAGGAGTTCGGTGAAGCTCTCGGGCCGGCCGACGGGGTGCCGGCCGAGGGCAGGACCGGTGCCGGACGTGCTGCAGTGGCGACCGGCCAGGGCGCGGGCACCGGCGCGCAGGCGGCCCTCCCGACCGTCCCGGCCGTCGTGGCCCTCCCTGCCCTGGCCGCGCTCGCGGTGGTCGCGGCGCTCCAGGCGCAGGGTGTGCCGGACGTGCTCCAGCTCGTCGGCCCTGGCCTGCTGCTCCGCCCTGTCCTGCTGCTCCTCGTGGGCGAGCGCGGCCAGTTCGGCGACGGCGACGGTCCCCCTGGTGTCCGGGTCCGCCGTGCCCCGGTCGGCGCCCGGCCCGGTGCCGCGGCGGAGCTGCGACGGCGGGACGCGCAGCACGGGGACGGCCGCCAGCGGCGCCGGGAGCGGCTGCTCGGCGGCGAGCCGGCGCGGCTCGCGGGCGAGCAGCCCGGCGGCGCGGCGCAGATCCTGTTCTATTCGGCCCCGGGCGAGCACCGGATGCCGTGCGCCGTCCTGCCGGGAGGCCGGATCGACCTCGGGCAGGTAGGTGCGCACCGCGCCGCCGTAGACGGTGTGGTACTCCAGCGCGACGTTGAACGCGGTGCGGGCGCCGGGATCCAGCACGTAGGTGGTGGCCAGGCCGGGGAGCTGCTGGCAGAGCGGGCCGACCACGTCCTGGACCCAGCGGTCGACCGGGAGGTTCACCGGGACGCTGGCGACCACGACGGTCAGTCGGCGTTCCGGGTCGCACAGTTCGTCGATCAGGGCGTCCACCGCGTCGGCCGTGATCACCCGGGGCGCGGAGTGGACGGCGGCCGGGCCGTCGGCGGCGTCGAGCAGCGGCAGGAGGGAGCGGGCGAGTTCGGGCACGGGCACCCGGCAGGGGGTGCGCACACCGCTGCCGGTGCTGTGCGTCTCGGCCTCCAGCCGGACCCAGGTGACGCCGTCGGCGCCGGTGGCCACCGTGAGGGTGAGTTGCCGGGTGCCGTGCGGGGCCGGGATGCGCAGGCGGCGGCGGTCGTAGCGGCCGGCGGCCGGGCCGCCGCGCAGCGGGCCGTGGTCGCGGTCGAGCAGGACGCGCTCGCCCAGGCGGAGGCGCTCGGCGAGTCCCGGCGCTTCGGGCGTCGGCGGGTCGGGGGGCGGCGTGTCGGGCGTCGGCGTGTCGGGGGGCAGTGTGCCCGGGGGCAGGGCGTCGAACACCGACGTGCCGGGGGGCGGGATCTCGGCGGCGGGGCCGGTGGGGCGCCGCCCGGAGACCGGCCGGTCCGCGGGGGTGCGGACGGCGGGCGGGGGCTCCTCGTAGCCCTCCTGCTTCAGCCAGGAGGCGAGTTGTTCGTCGGCCAGGGCGAGCGCCTCGGCGTGCGGAAGGGCCGTGGTGACGGTCATCCGGTAGGGCGTTGCGGGACCGCGGGGGCCGGGGACGTCGACACCGGTGTGAGCGCGGGAGCGGTTCGAGGTCGGGCGATTCGAGGTCGAACGGTCTGAAGTCCAACGGTCTGAGGCCATGCGCATACCTCCGTGGTACGGGGTGGGGTCCTGTGTCCTCCATCGATGGGTTTCGTCCGGTTCCGCCGGATCCTTGCCCAGGAAACGCCACGGCCCGGAGCGGAAGTTCCAACTCCGGGCCACGACCCTACGTTCGGGTGAATCTGTTCAAGCCGTCTTCCGCGCGGCGCGGGGCCTGGGCTACGAGGGACGGCCCGCCGGGAGCGGTGCGGTCGCCTCCTGCGGGCCGTCCCGTCCGGCCGCTCCGGCCCCGGTCAGGACCCTGCGGGCCCGGTCGAGCTGCGGCTCCAGGCGGGCTCGGCGACCGGCACCGCCAGCGGACGGCCCGGCGGGGCGGCGTAGCTGGCGATCAGTACCACGGGTTCGGCGCCGAGGTTGCGGCCGACGTGGACGTGGACCGGTCCCGCCTCCTCGACCAGGGAGTCACCGGCGCGGCTGACCTCGACCCGGCCGTCGTACAGAGTCCGGGTCAGCGTCCCGGAGAGCACCACCACGTCGACCCGGCCCGGGTGGTAGTGCCAGCCGGTTTCGGCACCCGGGGGCAGCGTTATGGTCTGGACGACGGGCATCGCGACCGCTTCCTGGAGGCGTCCTGAGGCTGCCGGACGGCGCCTCGCCGACGGCCGGTTCAGGCTAGGCAGGCTCCTCCGGCCACCGAAACGGGCAGGTGGCGATGTGGCCGAATCTGTGGCCGAAACCCGGCGCGTCGGCCGGGCCGGGCAGCGCGGCCCACTCTGTCGCCCGCCCCGGAGCGGGCGCCGGAGCGGGCGCCGGAATGCGTCCCGGGGCCGTCCTGGGGCCGCCGCTGGGTCCCTGCCGGAGCGCGGACCGCCGCCCCCGCTCAGACCGGCACCTCGACGTAGGTGCGACCGGCCGGGACCGCCACCGCGGTGCCCCCGGTCGCCTCGGCCAGCCAGGTGTGGAAGGCCGCCGTCCCGGGCTCCGGCACGCCGACCTCGATCCGCACCCCGGCCGCCTCGTAGGCCAGGTCGCTCACCGTGTACCCGGCCGCCCGCAGGTCGTTCTCCACCCGGCCGGCCCGGACGTGGTCCACCGTCACCGCGAGCAGCGCGACCGGCCGCCGCTCCAGCAGACCGATCCCGTCCAGCGCCTCCGACACCGCGTTCCCGTACGCCCGCACCAGGCCGCCCGCGCCGAGCTTGATCCCGCCGAAGTACCTGGTGACCACGGCGACCGTGTCGGTCAGGCCGCGGCGGCGCAGCACCTCCAGCATCGGCACCCCGGCCGTGCCTCCGGGCTCGCCGTCGTCGCTGGAGCGCTCGCGGCGCTGCTCGTCGCCGACCACGAAGGCGGTGCAGTTGTGCCGGGCGTCCCAGTACTGCTTGCGGATGCCCGCGATGAAGGCCTGCGCCGCGTCCTCGTCGTCGACCCGGGCGAGGTGGCAGATGAACCGGGACTTCTTGATCTCGGTCTCGTGGCTGCCGGCCCGCCGGATGGTGAGGTACGGCCTGGCGGTGGGCTCCGGCGTGGCGGGCATGGCGCGGTGGTTCTCCCGGGAACGGCGACGGCGGGCGGCGCGCGCCCCGGGTGTTCGCCCCGGGGCGGCACCGCCAGCCTAGTTGGCGCGCGGACGGAGGACCGGTGGCCGGGGCCGGTCCGGCCGGCGGCCGGGGCAGCCGGGGCGGCCGGGGCGGCCGGGAGCCACTCGGGAAGCCGTTCGGTCCGGGGTTCAGCGACCGGCCAGGGCGTCCAGCCGCTCGCGGTCGAGGCCGGTCAGCGCGGTGACCTCGGCGAGGTCGACGGCGCCGCAGTCCAGACCGCGCAGCAGGTAGCCGCTGAGCGCCCGGGCGGTGGCCGGCTCGTCCATCACGTCGCCGCCCGCCTTGGCGACGTACGCGGCCAGCCGGGCGGCGGCGGCCGCCAGTCCCTCGCGGTAGAACGAGTACACCGCGACGTAGCGGGTCGGCAGGTGCGCCGGGTGCATGTCCCAGCCCTGGTAGTAGGCGCGGGCCAGCGAGCGGCGGACCAGGTCGTGGTGCAGCTTCCAGGCCGCGTGCACCTGCTCGGTGGAGCCGGTCGGGACGACGTTGGTCGAGCCGTCGGAGAGCCGGACCCCGGTGCCGGCGGCGGCCACCTGCATGACCGCCTTCGCGTGGTCGGCGACCGGGTGGTCCATGCTCTGGTACGCCGCGCCGACGCCGCAGGAGGCGCTGTAGTCGAAGGTGCCGTAGTGCAGGCCGGTGGCCCGGCCCTCGGCGGCCTCGATCATCAGGGCCACGGTGGCCCGGCCGTCCGGGCCGAGGATGGCCTGGGTGGTCTCGATCTGGATCTCGAAGCCGATCCGGCCGGCGGGCAGCCCGGCCCGGCGCTCGAAGTCCTCCAGCAGCCGGACCAGCGCGGTGACCTGCTCGGCGTAGGTGACCTTGGGCAGGGTCAGGACCAGGCCCTCCGGCAGGCCGCCGCCGGCCAGCAGGGTGGCCAGGAACAGCTCCAGGGTGCGGATGCCGCGGGCGCGGACCGGCGCCTCCATGCACTTGATCCGGATGCCGATGTACGGCGGGGCCTCGCCCTCGGCGACGGCGGCGGAGACCAGTTCGGCGGCACGGACGGCCGCCACGTCCTCCTCCGCGTCGGGGCGGGGGCCGTAGCCGTCCTCGAAGTCGATCCGCAGGTCCTCGACCGGCTCGCGCTCCAGCTTGGCGCGGACCCGGGCGTGCACGTCGGCGAGCAGCCCGTCGTCGGCGACGCCGAGGGCGCGGCCCAGCTCGGCGGGGGTGGCGGCGTGGGTGTCGAAGGCCTCCAGGGCCCGGCGGCCCCATTCCCGGACGGTGTCGGCGGCGAAGGCGTCGGCCGGGACGTAGACGGTGTGCACCGGCTGCCTGGTCCCGGAGTCGCCCGGGTAGCGGCGCGCCAGGTCGGCGTCGACCGGGGCGAGCAGCGTCTCCACGGCGGCCCGGGCGGCGTCGGAGAAGGAGGCCCCGCCCGTCGGACCGTTACCGTCGACCTCGACCTGCGACATCCGCACTCCTCCATGCCGAACCAGCGCTTCAACAATTTGTTGAGGCGAAGGTAGCTCCGGCGGGGTCGGGCGTCAATGGCCGCCCGGCCCCCGGACGACGGGCCGTTCCGGTCAGTCCCTCCCGGCGGCGGCGTAGCGGTCGCGCAGCTCCGGGTAGAGCTCGGCGACCTCCTTGGGGTGGACCGAACCGTCGGGGCCCTTGCCGGAGACGCCGTACTCCCTGGTCAGCCAGTCGGCGAGGCGCTGCGGGTCGGGCTGGTGGCCGTGGTTGTCCAGGTACGTGACGAGGGCCTCGTAGGCCACGTCCGGGTCGAGGCGCGAGGGGGCCGGCCGGGTGTCGGACTGCTCGGCTTGGACGGGCTCCTCGGCCGGGACCGGCTGCTCGGCCTGCGCGGGCTGCCCGGCCTGCTGGGCCTGCTGCTGCGGCTCGGCCGACGGCTCGGGCTGCTGCGCGTCGGCCGGACGCCGGCCCTGCGGCCGGGGCGCCGGGGCGGCGGCCGCGGGACCGGAAGCGGGAGCGGTGACCGCACCGGCCGGAGCGGACTCCTCGACCGGACGCGGAGGCTTGAACCAGGGCGAGGCCTGGCCGGGCACCCGCCCGCCCGGGGCGGCGTCGGCCGGATGGCCGGTGGTGCGCACCGGACGCTCGGTCCAGACGTTCAGCTCCTCGCGACGCGGCTGCGGGGCGGCGTCCTGCACCTCCTCGGGCTCCTGCGCGGCGCGCAGCCGGACGGCCGCCAGCTTCGCCAGCATGGGCGCGGCCACCTCGGCGGGCATCGGCGCGACGGCTGCGGGGGCGGCGGCCTGCTCCGGGGCTGCGGCCTGGGCCGGCTCCGGCTGAGGCTGAGGCTGAGGCTGGGGAGCCTGCTGGACCTGCGGCGCCTGCTGCGGGAGTTGCTGCGCGGGACCGGCCGGGGCGGCCGCCGCCGCGGTCGCCACCGCCGGGGCGATGGCGGTGGCACGGCCGTCCTGGGGTGCGAGCGCCCGATGTTCCGGCCCCGCCGGGGCCTCCTCGACCCCGCGATCGCGGGCCTCGTCGTCCAGCCGGTCGAGCAGTGCCGGGTCGAGCGGCACGCCGAACTTGGCGAGCTTGAGCGGCAGCAGCGCCTGGATCGGCGCCGAGCGCCGCCAGCCGCGGCCGTAGCGGAAGCGCAGCTGCGCCCGGTAGACGAGCCGGTTCTGCTCCAGGCGGATGACCTCGTCGTACGAGCGGAGCTCCCAGAGCTTCATCCGCCGCCAGAGCCGAAAGGTCGGCACCGGGGACAGGAGCCAGCGCATCACCCGGACCGATTCCATGTGACGGTCCGCCGTGATCGCCGCGATCCGTCCGACCGCGTGGCGGGAGGCCTCGACCACGACGACGAAGAGCACCGGGATGACGGCGTGCATGCCCATGCCGAGCGGGTCGCCCCAGGAGGCGGCCGCGTTGAAGGCGATGGTGGCGACGGTCAGCAGCCAGGCGGTCTGCCGCAGCATCGGGAAGGGGATCCGCAGCCAGGTCAGCACCAGGTCCAGCGCGAGGAGCACGACGATGCCCGCGTCGACGCCGATCGGGAAGGCGTAGGAGAAAGCGCCGAAACCTTTCTCCATGGCCAGCTCACGCACCGCGTTGTACGAACCCGCGAAACCGATGCCCGAGATGATGCAGGCGCCGGCCGCGACCAGGCCGAGCAGGCCCCGGTGGGCCTTGGTGAGCGTTGGGCGTGCCATTACGTCTATCAACCCCTGGATGTCGGCTGCGGCCGTACGCTGCCTCGACTGCCGGGTCCCGCTGGTCGGGCCGCCGGACGGCTGAGCAACCTCCGGGCTCGGCCCACCGGAGTTTACTCGTACACCTGTTTAAGCGTTCCCGCAGGCCGGAGTGTCACAGCCCGGGGCACGACGGCGGTCGAGGTACGGCGCGACCTTCCCCCGGGACCGCCCGGACCGTCAGAGGCCCTGCCCAGCCGTGCCGTTGAGATAGGTCAGCACGGCCAGCACCCGGCGGTTGGCGTCCTCCGCAGGGGCGAGTTCGAGTTTGGTGAAGATGTTGGCAATGTGTTTGGCCACCGCGCCGTCGCTCACCGAAAGACGGGCGGCGATCGCCGAGTTGGAACAGCCCTCGGCCATCAGCTCCAGCACCTCCCGCTCACGCGGCGACAGCCGCAGCAGCGGGCCCGGCCGGCGCGAGGTCGTCTGCATCAGCTTGGCGATCACGTCCGGGTCCATCGCCGTCCCGCCCGCCGCCACCCGGCGGACCGCGTCGATGAACTGCCCCGCGTTGAACACCCGGTCCTTCAGCAGGTAACCGATCCCACCGGTACCGTCCGCCAGCAACTCCCGTGCGTACAGCTGCTGGACGTGCTGCGACAGCACCAGGACGGGCAGGCCCTGGATCTCCCGGCGGGCCTTGAGTGCGGCCTGAAGACCCTCGTCGGTGAGCGTCGGGGGCAGCCGGACGTCGACCACCGCCACGTCCGGGCGGTGGGTCAGCAACGCCTCCAGCAGCTCGGGCCCGGTCTCCACCGCCGCGACGACGGTGAACCCGTGCGCTTCCAGCAGCCTGATCAGACCTTCGCGAAGGAGGTAGAGGTCCTCGGCGAGGACAACTCGCACGGCAACTCCAAGGTGATGGTGGTCGGACCGCCCGACGTGCTGTCGATGGCGAGGACACCGTCGAAGGTACCCAATCGCCTCTCGATCCCGCGCAGTCCGGTCCCCCGCGAAGGATCGGCCACGCCCACGCCGTCGTCCGTCACCGTGACCCGCAGGAAGCCGGCCCGGTACAGGATGTCCACCCAGACCTGTTCCGCCCCCGAGTGCTTGGCCGCGTTGGCCAGCAGCTCGCAGATGCTGAAGTACACCGCGGCCTCCACCGGGGCCGCCGGCCGGTCCGGCAGGCTGACGAACACCTCGGTCGGCAGCGCACTGTCCAGCGCCAGGGCCCGGACCGCGTCGCCCAGGCCACGCTCGGCGAGCACCGGCGGGTGGATGCCGCGGACCAGGTCCCGCAGCTCCTGCAGGGCCCGGGCCGAGGACTGCCGGGCCTCGGAGAGGAGCTCCCGCGCGGCCGCCTGGTCGGTGTCCATCAGGTGCTCGATGGTGCCCAGGGTCATCCCGATCGCCACCAGCCGTGCCTGCGCACCGTCGTGCAGGTCCCGCTCGATCCGCCGCAGCTCGGCCGCCTGGTTGCCCACCGCGTCCGCCCGCGTCTCGGTCAACTCCGCGACCCGCCTGGTCAGCTGGGCGTGCGAGGTACGGCCGTGGTCCAGCACCCGCCGGGCCACCTCCGCGTACGCGCGCACCGCGAACGGCGCCACGAGTATCCCGACCACGATCGCGGCGCCCCCGAACGCCAGGCCCAGCAGGAGCGACTCCGTCCCTCCGCTCAGCGGGCCGGCCCCGGAGGCGGGCACCGGCCCCGTCATCGCGTACGCGACGCCGAGCACGAACAGGCCGACTATCGGCCCGGCCAGGGCCAGCGTCAGGAACGGGTTCACGGCGAGCCAGGCCAGCTCGGAGCGGGTGGTCCGGTCCCGCAGCCCCCAGTGGACCAGCTGCGCGTACTTCGCCACCGTCCGCGAGCGGTGGTACGAGTACCCCGTCCACCAGTGCCCGCGGGCGTCCAGCTCCAGCGCCGGCAGCGGCTCGTACACCGCCGGCAGACGCACGCCGAACCAGCGCTCCACCTGCCCGCGCGTACGGTTCGCCGTACCGCGGATGCTCGCGGCGGCGACCACGGCGCCGACCGCCGCCGCCACCAGCAGGGCGAAGAACACCTGCAGGTCGAAGGCCTCCAGGAACTGGGCCGCCGCCGCCCCCGACAGGATCGCGGCGCCCAACGGCAGCACGGACCCCGGCACCGCGGCCAGCACCACCACGACGAGCCGCGCCAGCCCCTCACCGCCGGCCACGAAAGCCGCCTGGGCCTGAGCACGTACGGACGTGCCGCTCGTACGACTCGCTGTTGTCACGGGAAGCTCCTGATGCCGGTACCGATCGTCCTCCATCAGTCTTCACGAAGCGTCCGCCACCCACACTGGCCATGACACCCCAATCCCGGGGTGGACCTAGGTCTACCCGCGGGCAGGTGGGGTGACTCCGGCGCACGGAACCGGTCCGATCCCGTCCGGTCCGGTCCGATCGGGTCCGATCGGGTCCGGAAACGCGAAAAGACCCCCTCCCGAAAGGGAGGGGGTCTTTTCTGAATGATTGTTCGGCGGCGTCCTACTCTCCCACAGGGTCCCCCCTGCA
>NZ_JBHWCL010000100.1:0-34858 GCF_042735125.1 Kitasatospora sp. NPDC059599
GCGACCGGGGCACCCCCGCGAGGGGGACGCCGGGGGGTCCCGGCCCCCCCGGCCGGCCCTGGCGGGGACGGCACCCGGTGACCACCGTCGGATCAGCGGTCGGCCGAGCCGGTGGCTCAGCTGACGGTGAAGAGCAGACAGGTCAGGATCAGGCAGGTGTACTGGCAGCCGTTGCCGTGGCCGGTCAGCTCGACGGACTCGGTCTCCGGCAGGTCCTGCAGCGCCGCGAGATCGGTCTCGAAGTCCACCGTGTTCTCCATGGTCGGTTCCTCCCCTTGAGGTTGCGCCCACCGCGATCTGCGCGCGGGCGTCGGGTATCGCACCCCGGGCGGCCTCCATCCACCGCGTCGGGGTCGTGCCCCGGGCCTCGGCGGGCCCGGGAGTCTGTGGGTGTGGGTCTGTGGGGTCGTGGGCCCTGGCGGGGTGCTCAGCCCGGCCGGCCGGTCCGCAGGAACGCGGCCAGCAGCTCGTGCAGCACGGCGGCGCCCTCCTCGGCGAGCACCTCGTGCCCGGACCCGGCCGCCTCGACGTACCGGAAGTCCTCGCCCTCGATCCGTCCGATCCGCAGCAACTCGTGCCGCAGCGAACGGGACTGGCTGACCGGCACGACCTCGTCCCGGTTGCCGTGCACCACCAGCAGCGGTGCGCTCAGCCGGTGCGCCAGCTGCAGCACGTCGCGCGGGCCGCGGGCGTCCGCGATCGGCTCGCCGCCGCCCAGGCGGGTGGTCAACGCCCGTACGGGGGGCGCCGCTTCGGCCAGCAGCCGGGCGCCGGACAGGAACGGGGCGACCACCGCGCAGCGGGCGACCTGCTCGGCCGGTGCGTGCGCGGCCGCCAGCAGTGCCAGGAACGCGCCGTAGCTGACCCCGAACAGTGCGGGCGGCTCCAGGCCGAGCGCCGCGCGCTGACCGGCGATGCCCTCCAGCAGGTACAGCACGTCGTCCAGGTCGGGCCCGCCCCAGTTGCCCCGGATGGCCAGCGCGTGCGCCACGCCGTAGCCCGTGGAGCCGCGCTGGTTGGGCGCGACCACCGCCAGGCCCTCGGCGGCCATCCGCTGCAGTGCCGGGTCGAACTCCAGCCGCCAGGCGTCGGCCGGCCCGCCGTGCAGCGCCAGCACCAGGTGCGGGCTGCTCAGCCAGGCGTCGCCGCCGTACACGACGGCCTCCAACGGGCCCGCCGGGCCCGCCAGTTCGAGGCTCTGCGCGGGCTGCCAGCGGCCGCCCTCGCCGGGCGGGGTGCTGCCGTCCAGCCGCCAGCCGGGCGGTGGGGTCCGGACGGCCGGCACCCCGCCCGGCTGCCAGGGCAGGACCGTGTCCCGCCACGGGCCGGGCAGTCCCGAGGTCAGCGGCGCGAGTTGCAACGGCAGCGGCATCGGGCCGGTGGGGGCCGGGACCGGACCGTGCGCCAGCAGCGCGTCCACGTCCAGGGTGGCCAGCGCCGCCGGGTGGTCGGGCGAGGAGTAGGGCAGCCGCAGCCCCGCCGCGTCCCAGTGCCCGACCGCGCCGAGCCGTCCGGGGGGCACCGGCAACGGGTCCAGCCGACCGGTGGACGGCCGCCACAGCGCGAGGGCGGACCCGGCGCCGTGGTCGATCTGCACCACGACCCGGGGGCCGTCGGCCCCCTGCCGCAGCGCGACCGGCCGCAGGAACATGCCCGCGACGTGCAGACACTCCGGGAACCGCAGCGGCTCGCCGCCGCCGAGGACGCCCCAGCCGAGCCGGTCCGCGCCGGGGGCGTCGCTGCGCACCATCGCGAACCGGCTGTCCGGGTCGAACAGCGCCAGCCGGTCGTTGCTGCGCTCGCCGATCTCCAGCAGCGGGGTGGTGGTGCCGCTACGCAGGTCGAGCGCCACGCTGCGGACCAGGCCCGCGTGCACCCGGTCCAGCGCGAGCAGTGCGCCGGTGCGGTCCAGCCAGGTGCCGCCGCCGTGCAACCCCGCGATCTCGGCGACCCGTTCGGGCTCGCTGCCGTCCGTCCGCACCAGCCAGACGGTGGTCGCCGGACGGGTGTCGGTGCCCAGGGCGACCGCCACCGGCGTCCGGGGCCCGGCGCCGACCGGCACCGGGAGCGGCAGCAGCCGCAGCCCGGCCATCCGGAGGGAGGCCAGCGGCTGCTCCACGGTGGCGGTTTCGCCGTAGTGGAGGCGGACCAGGTCGTGCCGCTCGCCGTCGTGCCGGCAGACCAGCGCCGAGCCGTCCGGCAGCGCGACCAACTGCGAGCGCAGGCTCTCCGAGCGGTTGCCGGACAGCGGCAGCGCGAGCGGCGCGGCCGGGGTGTCGTCCTGCGGCAGCCGCCAACTCTCCACGTACCAGCCGCTGTCCGCGGACGAGGCCAGGCACGCGGCGTGGCTGCCGTCGGCGGCGAAGGTGAAGCTCAGTCGGCGCAGGGCCTGCGTCACGGTCCGGGTGGCCACGTTCATGCTCCGCCCACCCCGCTTCCGTCGGGCGGGAGCCGGTGCTTGCCCGGCGGGAGCCGGTGCCCGTCCGGAGGAAGCCGGCGCCCACCCGGCGGCACCGGGTCCAGCCAGAGCCGGGGTCCGCCGTGGCGCAGCCGCAGCAGGAAGGCCAGCGGGCCCGTCGTGCCGGTCCCGTACGCGGGGGCGCAGCCGGTACCGGTCTCGTCCGGGAGCACCAGGAGGCCGTCGCGCAGGGCCGCCCGGGCGGCCAGCAGGGTGGCCAACTGCTCGGCGCCGGTGCGGAATCCCGGCTCGCCGGTGGCCTCGGCGAGGTCCAGCAGGTACTCGCCGTCGCCGGCCAGTCCGTGGCAGGCGCTCGCTCCGCCGTGCCAGCGGGCGGCCAGCACGGCGCGTCCGGCGGCGCGGGCCAGGCCGAGCGCTTCGGTGTCGCCGGTGGAGCGCCAGAGCCGCAGCAGGAAGCTGCCCGCGCCGGAGGAGCCGCTGCACCAGTGCGCGAGCCGCACGTGCTCCGGGTCGTCGGCGCTCTGTGGCCACCAGGCGCTCTCGCGTCCGGTGCCCGGGCGGTCGCCGGGCCCGTCGCCCCACCGCACGGTCGCGGCGAGCGTCCGCCCGGCTTCGGCGGCGCCGGCGAGCAGGGCCCGGTCCCCGGTCGCACCTGCGGCGGCCAGGAGGAAGGCACCCACGCCGGCCACGCCGTGGGCGAAGCCGAGGTGGGTGATCCCGGCGAGCGCCGAGTCGAAGTCCCGGGGCACCGGCCAGACCGTCCCGTACGGCGTCCGGCGGGCCGCGGCGAGCAGGGCGCGGGCGCCGCGGGAGGCCCGGTCGAGGAAGTCCGGATCATCGACGTCATCTGCTGCGAATCGGAGTCGGGTGAATCCGGCGCCGGCTGCGCCGTGGCAGACATCGGGGTTGGGCCATTCGACGGCGATCCGGCGGGCGAGCGCGGCGGCGCGGTCGGCGAGCGCGGTGTCGCCCAGCGCCCGGGCCGCGTCCAGCAGGGCCCAGGCCGTGCCCGACCGTCCGAAGTGCAGCCCGGGCAGCACCACCGGTTCGGCGGCGACGCGCCGCTCGATCCAGCCCGCGGCGGTCCGGGCCGTCCCTGCGGCCTCCGCCCGCACCCCGGCGGGCAGTCCCTCGGTCGCGACCGCCCGCGCCAGTACGGCCAGCACCCCGGCGGCGCCGTGCTGCACGTTGCAGGGGTCGGTCCGCTCGCCCGCGGGCACCACGGGCCACAGCCGGTCCCGTCGCTCCGGCGTCGCCGTGGCGGCGAGGTGCCGCAGGCCGTCGTGCAGGAGACGGTCGTGCAGGGCGGGGTCGAGCGCCGGGGCACCGGCGGCGGTGTCCGGCGAAGCGGAGCCGGTGCCCGGTGCTCGGAAGAGGACGTCCGGAGCGGCGGAGGTGGTGGTCGGCGCCGCAGTGGCGGTGCTCCCGGGAGTGGGGGTCGTGTGGGCGGCGCCCGGCCTGGCGGCGGCGTGCCAGAGGGGCGCGACGGCGGCGGGTCGCGCGGGGCCGCGCCCCGGCGGCGGGTCCGTGACGGCGGGCGTACCGGCCTCCACCGATCCCGCGTGCAGCGCCTGCCGCACCCGGGCGACTCCCCACCGCTGCCCGGGTTCCTCGGCCCGCAGCCCGAGGACCGCCGGGGCCAGCCGGCGCGCGGTCGCTCCGGTGCGGGCCGCGAGGGCGAGCCAGCGGCCGAGGCGTTCGGCGACCGGGCGGGCCTGGGGGAGGTCGTCCGGCAGGAGCGGGTCGTGACCGGTGGCCAGGAGGAAGAGCAGACCGCCGAGGGCGTACAGGTCGACGGCCGGGTCCGCGACGCAGCTGCTCGCGGGGGCGAGCCGGCCGGGCCCGTGCTCGGGCGCGCGGTAGCCGGGGGTGCCGGCGGATCCGGCGGCCCGGCCGGCCTCGGCGGCGAGTTCGAGGTCGACCAGCCGCAGGGTGCCGTCCGGGCGGACCATGACGTTGCCGGGGGAGAGGTCGCGCAGCACCAGGCCCTGGGCGTGCACCCGTTCGACGAGGTCGAGCAGGGCGTGGGCGACCGGCCCGGCCTCGGTCCAGTCGACGTCGGGGCTGCCGTCGCGGCGCAGCCGGGCGGCGACCCAGCTGCCGAGCGGCAGGCCGGCGACGCGTTCCTGCACCAGGAAGACGGAGTCGTCCTGTTCGATCAGTTCGACGGCGCGCGGCGCCAGGTCCTGCCCGCTCAGGCGGTCGAGCAGCGCGGCCTCGTGCCGCAGCGCGTCGCGGGCGTCGGTGCCCGCGCGGTCGACCTCGATGTGCGCCCGGGCCTGCTTGACCACGACCTCGGCGCCGCTCGCCGCGTCCCGTCCGAGGAACACCCCGCCCTTGGCGCCGTGCCGCACGGCGGCGGTCACCGCGTAGCGCCCGGCCAGCAGCACGCCGCCCTTCCGCTTGGCCGAACCCGAACCCGAACCCGAACCCGAACCCGAACCCGGGGCCGGGGCCGGGGCCGAACCCGAACCCGGAGCGGGTGGCGCCGCGGCGGCCCGGGTGCGCAGCGGATCCCGCGCCCACCCCGGAGCCCGGTACGACCCGCCGCGCACGTCCTCGGTCCGCTCCCCGCCGGGCCCGCGCAGCACCGACCGGTACGCCCCGTCGTTGCCCAGCTCCGCCGGCAGCGCGAACGCGCCGTACCGGTAGTGCACCCGGCTCCCGGGCCGGTAGGGCCGGTCGGAGAGCACCACCGGCCCCGGCAGCCCGGCGGTGGCCCGGTCGAGCTCGGCCGCCAGCCGCTGGAACTGCGCGTCGTCCGCCGGGTAGACGGTGATGAACTTGCCCGCCGAACCACGGTCGCTGTTACGGGAGTTGAGCTCGCTCAGCCGCCCCTGGGCGGCGGCGAACTTGAAGCTGCACGGATCTTCGGCGAGCACCCGGACGACGGCCGAGAGCACCTCCTCGCCCACCACGGACGCCGCGCTCACGTGGAGCTTCCACCCCTGCTCGGGCAGCGGCGAGGACGCGGACGGCCTGGCCGTGCACCAGAAGCCGCCGACGGTGACGTCCCAGTCGCCGTCGCCTCCCCGGCCTCCGGCACCGGCCAGTGCCGCCCGCGTCGTCTGCGGCCACGAACCGGCATCGTCCGGTCCGCGCCCCACCGATCCCCTGTCCCCGGCCGTACGCAGCGATGTGCCCGCCCCCATTCGCCACCACATCCCTTCGTGTCCGCCGCCGCCGCGGGTGCCCACTGCTCGGGCACCCGGGCGTACGGCCCGGCCTGATCGGTTTCCGTCGGGGTCCCCGTCGCCGCCCGGCCGCACGGGGCGACAGGGCGGCGGGGGTGCGGCCGCCGGCGGCCCACTCGGGGCTACTGCCGGGGCAACTCCCGTTCGCAGGACTGAAGTTAGTTTCGAGAAAACCGGCTGCTCAACGCAGAGCCGGTCACTTCACTCGTAAGGGTGATCCGGGGGCGGTTTCGAATTCGTGCGAGAGCGCCGGTGTGCGCAACGGGCGCCCGGCGCACCGGCGCGCACGGCCCGCGCGGGGTCGTCCGAGCGCCCCTCGCCGCAGGTTGACGCGCATCCGTGCGCCCACGGCACCCCCGTCCGAACCCGGTCCGCGCGCCCGCCGCGAGCCGTTCGAACCCCCGCGCCGATCCGGCGTCCGCCGCCGCGTCGACCCCCGCGTCGAACCCCGCGTCAACCCCCGCACCGATCCGGAGCCGGACCCCGCGCCGACCCGACGTCCACCCCCGCCGGACCCCCGCCGGACCCCCGCGGCACCCCCGTGACCGCCCCGCGGCAGCCCCGGCCCCCGAACGGCCGAGGCCCGATCGCCCCCGCGCGCACGGTAGTCTCGACAGGTGCCGAAACTGTCCGACGTCATCACCGCGCTCGAAGAGGTCTACCCGCCGGAGTGGGCGGAGTCCTGGGACGCCGTCGGCCTGGTCTGCGGGGACCCTCAGGCCGAGGTCCGCCGCGTGCTGTTCGCCGTCGACCCCGTCCAGGCGGTCGTCGACGAGGCCGTGGAGTGGGGCGCCGACCTGGTGGTCACCCACCACCCCCTCTACCTGCGCGGCACCACCAGCGTCGCCGCCACCACCTTCAAGGGCCGGGTGGTGCACACGCTGATCACCAACGGCATCGCCCTGCACGTCGCCCACACCAACGCCGACCACGCCGACCCCGGTGTCTCGGACGCGCTCGCCGAGGCGGTGGGCCTGCGGGTGACCGGTCCGCTGGTGCCGGACCCGACCGACCCGCTGGGCCGTCGCGGCAGCGGCCGGATCGGCCTGCTGGAGCCCCCGCTGCCCCTGTCGGCGTTCGCCGCGCGGGTCGCCGAGGGCCTGCCCGCCACCGCCGCCGGCGTCCGCGTCGCCGGCGACCCGAACCGGCTGATCAGCCGGGTCGCGGTGTGCGGCGGCTCGGGCGACGGCTTCTTCGCCGACGTCCGGGCGGCCGGTGTGGACGCCTACGTGACCGCCGACCTGCGCCACCACCCGGCCTCCGAGGCCGCCGAGGCGGCGCCGGTCGCGCTGGTCGACGCCGCCCACTGGGCCACCGAGTGGCCCTGGCTCGGCCTGGCCGAGCGCGCCCTGCAGTCCGCTGCGGACAAGCGCGGCTGGACCGTGGAGACCAAGGTCTCCCACCGGGTCACCGACCCGTGGACCGCGCACGCCCCCATGTCCTTCACCGCCTGACCCGATTCACAGGAGCTCTCCGCTTGAACGCCGCGCCCGCCGACCAGATCCGCCTGCTCGACCTCCAGGCCATCGACTCGAAGCTCGACCAGCTGGCCCACCGGCGCCGGACGCTGCCCGAGCACGCCGAGATCGACAAGGCCTCCGCTGACCACACCGCCCTCAAGGACCTCGTCGTCGCCGCCGAGGCGCAGAAGGGCGACACCGCCCGCGAGCTGACCAAGGCCGAGCAGGACGTCGAGCAGGTCCGCAGCCGGGCCGCCCGCAACCAGCAGCGGCTGGACTCCGGCGCGATCACCTCGCCGAAGGACCTGGAGAACCTCCAGCACGAGATCGGCTCGCTCTCCAAGCGCCAGGGCGACCTCGAAGAGGTCGTGCTGGAGATCATGGAGCGCCAGGAGAGCGCCCAGAGCCGGGTCGAGGAGCTGTCCGCCCGCCTGGAGCACTCCACCGTCGTCCTCACCGAGGCCGAGGGCCGCCGCGACGCCGCCTTCGCCGAGATCGACACCGAGGCCGACAAGGTCAAGCGGGACCGCGAGACGGTCGCCGCGGTCATCCCGGCCGACCTGCTGAAGGTCTACACCAAGCTGCGCGAGACGCAGGGCGGCGTCGGCGCGGCCCGCCTCTACCAGCGCCGCTGCGAGGGCTGCCGCACCGAGTTCTCGATCACCGAGGTGAACGCCATCAAGGCCGAGCCGGCCGACAAGGTCGTCCGCTGCGAGAACTGCTCGCGGATCCTGGTCCGCACCGCCGACTCGGGCGTCTGAGTCGGTGGCGGCGCGCTTCATCGTCGAGGCGGACGGCGGGTCCCGGGGCAACCCGGGTCCGGCCGGCTACGGCGCGGTGGTCCGTGACGGGGACACCGGGCAGATCGTCGCCGAGGCCGCCGAGTTCATCGGCCACGCCACCAACAACGTGGCCGAGTACAAGGGCCTGATCGCCGGGCTGAGGGCGGCCCGTGAGCTCGACCCGGACGCCTCGGTGGACGTTCGGATGGACTCCAAGCTGGTCGTCGAGCAGATGTCCGGGCGCTGGAAGATCAAGCACCCCGACATGCAGCCGCTCGCCGCCGAGGCCCGCACCGTGTTCGCGCGCGGTCGGGTCAGCTACACCTGGATCCCGCGCGAGCGGAACAAGGACGCCGACCGGCTGGCCAACGAGGCGATGGACGCGGGCAAGGCCGGACGGCAGTGGGAGCCCAGGCCGAAGGCGGTGGCCGTCGACGAGCCGCCGCTGGAGACCGCCGCCCCCAAGGCCGGCTGGGCCGCCCCCGCCGACCTCGGCACGCCGACCACCTTCGTCCTGCTGCGCCACGGCGAGACCCCGCTCACCCCGGAGAAGCGCTTCTCCGGCAGCGGCGGCAGTGATCCGGAGCTCTCCGACAAGGGCCGCTGGCAGGCCGAGCGGGCCGCCGAGGCGCTGGCCGCGCGCGGCAGCGTCCAGGCGGTGGTCGCCTCCCCGATGCGCCGCACCCGGCAGACCGCCGAGACCGTCGCCGCCCGGCTCGGCCTGGAGGTCCGGTACGAGGACGGGCTGCGCGAGGTGGACTTCGGCGACTGGGAGGGGCTGACCTTCGCCGAGGTGCAGGAACGCCACCCGGCCGACCTGGCGGCCTGGCTCGGCTCCGCCAAGGCCAAGCCGACCGGCAGCACCGAGAGCTTCACCACCCTCACCCACCGGGCCGGTGTCGCCCGGGACAAGATCATCGCCCGGTACGCGGGGAAGACCGTGCTGGTGGTCTCGCACGTCAGCCCGATCAAGACGCTGGTCCGGCTCGCCCTCGGCGCCCCGCCGGACTCGATGTACCGGATGGAGCTGAGCGCCGCCTCGATCTGCGCCGTCCAGTACTACGCGGACGGCAACGCCTCGCTGCGGCTGCTCAACGACACCTCGCACCTGCGCTGACCCATGTCCCGGTCCCGCTCCCCACGCCGGGGCGCGGGAGCCGGGACCGGGGCGGGCGCCGGTCGGCGCGGGGTCAGTGCACCTCGGTGACGACCACGTCCAGCTGCCACGGCTTGCGGGCCGTGCCCTCCGCCGCCTGCTCCACCCGGTGGCCCAGCGCCGACAGCGCGTCCATCAGCTCGCCGGGCGTCTTCGGCTCGGCCCCGGCGACCAGCAGGTCCCGGACCAGGCGGCCCTTGGTCGCCTTGTTGAAGTGGCTGACCACGGTGCGCCTGCCGTCGCGCTCCTGCAGCACCCGGACGGTCGCGGTCCGGGAGACCACCTCACCGGCCGGCTTCCACGCCGCCGCGTACGCGGAGCTGCGCAGGTCCAGCACCAGCCCGTCCGCCACCTCCGGGAGCACGTCGGCCATCGCGCTCCGCCAGTACGCCCCGAGCGCTCCGGGGCCGGGGAGCTTCACGCCCATCGAGCAGCGGTAGGAGGGGATCCGGTCGGAGATCCGCACCGCGCCCCAGAGACCGGAGAAGACCAGCAGCGAGCGCTCGGCACGATCGCGGGCGGCCGGGTCCAGGGTGGCCAGGCCGAGGTTGTCGAACAGCACGCCGGTGTAGACCTCGCCCGCCGGACGGGCCCCGGCGGTCGGCAGGCCCGCGTTCTTGGCGATCTCGCCGCGCAGCCCGGGGGAGAGGCCGAGCACCCCGGCGGCGGTGTCCTCGTCTCCTCGACAGAGGCCGACCAGCGCGTCCAGCACCGCCCCGCGCGCCGCCGTCAGCCCGGGCAGCGACAGCCGGTCCAGCGCCACCGGCCCGCCGTCCCCGGACCCGGCCTTGCCCTCCGAGGGCGGCAACAGCACCAGCACAGCGGACTCCTCAACACTTTGTGGCGGACGAACCCCGCCACCCTACTGCGGCCGCCCCGGCCCCCAGCGCCACGCAGAGGGGCGAGTAGTACCGGCGGTCCAGCCGCCGGAACCGCTCCGAGCGCTCGATCACGCTGCCGAACAGCGCCGGCCCGCCGATCCCGCGCGCCAGCAGCACCCCGGCCACCGTCCGCACCCCGGCCCGGCGCACCCGTCGCGACCCCGCCCCGGGCAGCACCCCGGCCTCCGCCCCCACCAGGTACGCGGCCGTCCCCAGCAGCCCCGCCACCGCGAGACAGGCCGCCGCCGGCGGCACCCCGTCACCGGTGCCCAGCACGGCGTCCGCGAACTCCTCCGGCGACCCCAGCGGCCACGGCGTGACCGCCCACACCGCGTGCAGCGCCCCCGTCGCCGCCAGCGCGCCCGACACCACGACCCCGGTCGTCCTCACCGCACCGCTCATCACCCGAACCCCCTTCGTGCGGACCGTCTCCGACCCCCACCCTACGAACCCTTACACCGCCCCCGGTGCCACGGCTCCGTCCCACCCGGTCCCGCCCGACCGGGTGGGACGGAGCCGTGGCGACAATCGGGTGGGAACATCCCGCGCCCGCCACTACCGTGAGCAGCGAGGAGAGTGATCGAGATGACCCTGCGACCCCTGGACCTGGTGCCCGACGACGGCGACGCCGTGGAGGAGTCGCTGTCCGTGCGGCTGCCCGCGGGCCTGCCGGAGGAGACGCGGCAGGCGCTGGAGTTCGCGCTGCGGGCGACGGCGCAGGCGGTGATGGCCGGCCGGGTGCGGGTGACCGGCGCACCGGGCGGGTCGGACACCGCGGAGCTGGCCTTCGAGGTCCGGCAGTCCGAGGTGCCGGAGGCGCTCACCGACCGGGCCGGCCCGGGCCGGGCCGAGCGCCGGGCGGCCATGGTGGCCCGGATCCGCGCCGCCAACGCGGAGACGCTGGAGAGGCTGAAGGACCTGTGAGGGAGTCCACCGAGTACCTGGACCTGGAGGACGTCACCTACCTCGCCGGCGGCCCGGAGAACATCCGCGACCTCGGTGGCCTGCTCTCGGCGATCGCCCGTCCGCAGGCGAGCCTGTTCGGCGGCGACGCCTACCCGGACCTCTGGTCCAAGGCGGCCGCCCTCGGGCAGAGCCTGGCCCGCAACCACCCCCTGGTCGACCGGAACAAGCGGACCGCGTTCGAGGCGATGCTGCTGTTCCTGGACTACAACGGGGAGCCGTACACCGACCCGCGTCCGGACGAAGCCGTGGCGTTCATGCTGCGGCTGGCCACCGGCGGGTACGACGACGCGCTCGCGCTCGCCGCGAAGGACCTGAAGTCCCTGCTGGGACGCTGAGCCTCCGTCCGGAATCACCCGATTCGCCCTACGCTGCCTCCATGCCTCGCCGAAAACTGCGCGTCAAGGCCGCCGACTCCGCCCGGATCAACACCGAGCTGACCGAACTCCGCACCCGCCTGGAGGTCCACACCGAGTGGCCGGAGGAGGTGCTGGCCGAGGCCGAGGAAGCGGCCGAGCGACCCCGGCTGCCCGAGCACGACGCCACCGACCTGCCGCTGTTCACCGTCGACCCGCCCGGCTCGCGCGACCTCGACCAGGCCATGCACCTCACCCACCGCGCGGGCGGCGGCTACCGGGTGTACTACGCGATCGCCGACGTCGCCGCCTTCGTCCGCCCGGGCGGCGCGATCGACACCGAGGCCCGCCGACGGGTCGAGACCCTCTACTTCCCGGACCACCGCGTCCCGCTGCACCCCACCCGGATCTCCGAGGACGCCGCCAGCCTGCTGCCCGGCGAGCCCCGGCCCGCCCTGCTCTGGCAGCTGGACCTGGATGCCGACGGCGCCGTCGTCCTCGCCGACCTGCGCCGCGCCCTGGTCCGCTCGCACCGCCGCCTCGACTACGCCGCCGTCGAGCGCGCGGTGGACCTGGGCGGTGCCGACGAACAGCTCGCCCTGCTCGCCACCGTCGGCCGGCTGCGCGAGGAGCAGGAGCGCGCCCGCGGCGGGATCAACCTGCCGGTGCCCGAGCAGGAGGTCGAGGAGACCCTGCACGGCTACGTCCTCGGCTACCGCGCGCCCGGCCCCGCCGACGGCTGGAACGCCCAGATCTCGCTGCTCACCGGCATGGCCGCGGCCGAGCTGATGCTGGACGCGGGCGTCGGCCTGCTGCGCACCCTGCCCGCCGCGCCCGCCGGCGCGTACGAGCGGCTGCGCCGGATCGCCGCCGCACTGGACGTGCCGTGGCCGCAGGCGCTCCCGTACCCGGAGCTGATCCGCTCCCTGGACCCGGACGTGCCGCTGAACGCCGCCTTCCTGAACGCCTGCACGGGCCTGCTGCGCGGCGCCGGCTACCACGCCTTCGACGAGTCCCGCGGCCTGCCCGCGCCCGCCGCGCCGGACCACGCCGCGCTCGCCGCGCCCTACGCGCACTGCACCGCGCCGCTGCGCCGCCTCGGCGACCGCTTCGCACAGGAGGTGTGCGCGGCGGTGGCGGCGGGGGAGGACGTGCCGGACTGGGCGCGGGAGGCGCTGCCGGACGTGCCGGCGCTGATGGCGGGCGGAGACCGCCGGGCGGGCGAGGTCGAACGGGCCTGCGTGGACCTGGTGGAGGCGGAACTGCTGGCGGGCCGGGAGGGCGAGGACTTCCCCGCGGTGGTCATCGACGTGGACGAGAAGCGGCCCGCCGCCGGGACCGTGCAACTGCGCGACCCCGCCGTCCGGGCCCGCTGCGACGCGTCGGCCACCGCCGCGGACGGCGCCGCCGGCCGGCTGCCGCTCGGACGGGTGATCGACGTCCGGCTGACGAAGGCCGACCCGGTCACCCGAACGGTCCGCTTCGCGGCGGTGTAGCGGGCCACGGGTGGCGGGCACACGGCGCGGCCCGCCACCCGTACGGGTCCGTCCCACCTCCCGCGGCCGGTCCGCAGTGGGAGGATCGGTCCGTGCTCGATGCCCAGTCCCCCGCCGTGGCGCCCGCGCCCGCACCCGGGCGGCGCCGCCGGCTGCTCGTCCTGGCGATCTGCTGTCTGAGCCTGTTCATCGTCGGCCTCGACAACACCGTGGTGAACATCGCCCTGCCCGCGATCCAGCGTGACCTGCACGCCCCGGCGTCCGGGCTGCAGTGGATCATCGACGCCTACACCCTGGTGCTGGCCTCGCTGCTCATGCTGTTCGGCTCGGTGGCCGACCGCTTCGGCCGCCGCCGGGTGTTCCAGACCGGGCTGGTGTGCTTCGCGCTCGGCTCGCTGCTGTGCAGTCTGGCGCCGAACCTGCAGTGGCTGGTGGCGTTCCGGGCGCTGCAGGCGGTGGGCGGTTCGATGCTCAACCCGGTGGCGATGTCGATCATCACCAACACCTTCACCGATCCGAAGGAGCGGGCCCGGGCGATCGGCGTCTGGGGCGGCGTGGTGGGCATCTCGATGGCGCTCGGCCCGCTGCTCGGCGGCTTCCTGGTGGACGGCGCGGGCTGGCCGTCGATCTTCCTGATCAACGTCCCGGTCGCGCTGGCCGCCATCGCGCTGACGGCCCGCTACGTCCCGGAGTCCCGCTCGCCGCGGCCGCGCCGACCGGACCCGGTGGGGCAGCTGCTGATGATCGTGCTGCTCGGCTGCGGCACCGCCGCGATCATCGAGGGCCCGGGCAACGGCTGGACCTCCCCGCTGATCCTCGCCCTCGCCGGGGCCGCCCTGGCCGCGCTGGTCGCCTTCCCGCTGTGGGAGCGACGGGTGGCCGAGCCGCTGGTGGACCCGCGGTTCTTCGCCAGCGCGCCGTTCACCGGCGCGACCGTCACCGCGGTCTGCGCCTTCGCCGCGCTCGGCGGCTTCCTCTTCCTCAACACCCTCTACCTGCAGGACGTCCGGCACTACGGACCGGTCGAGGCCGGCCTCTGGACACTGCCGATGGCCGGGATGATGCTGGTCTGCGCGCCGCTGTCCGGACGGATCGTCGGCAGCCGGGGCCCGCGCCTGCCGCTGGTCGTGGCCGGGCTCGGCCTCGCCGCGAGCGGCCTGCTGCTCACCCGGCTGTCCGCCGACTCCCCGCCGTCGCTGCTGCTGGCGGCGTACGCGCTGTTCGGTTTCGGCTTCGGCATGGTCAACGCGCCGATCACCAACGCCGCCGTCTCCGGCATGCCGCGCGCCCAGGCGGGCGTGGCGGCCGCGGTCGCCTCGACGAGCCGTCAGGTCGGCCAGTCGCTGGGCGTCGCCGTGATCGGCACGGTCGTCGCCTCGGCACTGGTCGGCCCGGTCGCGACCGGCTTCGCACAGGCCAGTCACGCCGGTTGGTGGATCCTGGTCGGTCTGGGCATCGCGATCCTCGTACTGGGCCTGGTCACCACCACCGCCTGGGCGGGCGCGACGGCGGCCCGGGTGGCCGCCCGCCTCGGCGGCGAACCGCCCGCCGTCCGGTCCGGTGTACGGGAGGCACCGCCCGAGCGGCTACGATGACCACTACGGCGGAAGAGCCGGCCGGGCGGTCGCGACGGGTCACCAGACCCGCCGAGGAACGTCCGGGCTCCACAGAGCAGGGTGGTGGGTAACGCCCACCCGGGGTGACCCGCGGGACAGTGCCACAGAAAACAGACCGCCCTCCGCTTCGTGCGGTGGGTAAGGGTGAAACGGTGGTGTAAGAGACCACCAGCGACCGGGGTGACCCGGCCGGCTAGGTAAACCCCACCTGGAGCAAGGTCAAGATCGGTGCCCTCGGGCGCCGTGCGCGGACGATTGAAGGCTGCTCGCCCGAGTCCGCGGGTGGACCGCACGAGGCTGTCGGCAACGGCAGCCCTAGATGGATGGCCGCCTCCCCGGGCCGCGCAAGCAACCCGGGAGACAGAACCCGGCGTACAGGCCGACTCTTCCGCCCCCTCCCCGCCCCCCCGGGCGGGACGCCCCGCGACTACGCGGGACGCCCGGCGACTACGCGGGACGCGCGCCGACGGCGTCGCGGATCTGCTCGCCGAGGCCGCCGTTGACGCGGGCGCAGTTGGCGCAGCAGAAGAACATCCCGGCCACTTCGACGCCGTGGCCCACGATCCGGACGGTGCACTGTTCGCAGCGCGGCGCGAGCTTCTCCATCGCGCACTCGAAGCTGTCGAAGGTGTAGGTGTCGCCGGTGACCGTCTTGATCTCGAAGGCCAGCCAGTAGTCGTTGCCGCAGGTGACGCAGATGGCCATGGCGGCCGTCTCCTTCCGGTGGGGCCGCCCCCGGCGGGGCGGCTCCTCCCAGTGTCGAAGGCCCGGTCGGTGGCGGCCACCCGGCGGGACTGTCGGGCGGACCCCGGCTCAGTCCGGGGACGGGCCCTGGCGTTCGGAGAGGTCCGCCAGGGCGCGGACGGCGCGTTCGGCGTCGTCGGCGGCGACGAACAGGTGGTCGTGGTGGAAGCCGGCCACCACGTTGCAGCTGATCCCGTCCTCGGCGAGCCGCGCGGCCACGGCCGCGGTCAGGCCGACGGCCTCCAGGGCCGAGTGGATCTGCAGGGTGATCCAGGCCGCCACGTACTCGTAGCGCAGCCCGAGGGCGTCGGCCTCCTCCTGGGTGACCACCACCGTCACCCCCTCGGGCTCGGCGACGGTCACCACCGGCCGCATGCCGGCGGGCACCTTCGCGGGGAGGGTGCAGTAGACGTACCGCCCCGGGTTGAGCAGCGGGCGCATCCCGCGCAGCAGCGTCGCAAGATCTCGTTCTCCGGCCATGCCCGCCACCGTAGCGGCTGGGCGGCGGCCGCGTCCGGGCCTGGCGGCCGTGTCGGGCGCGGCCGGGCGGTCCGCCGGGGGTTCGGCTCCCTCCGTGGGGGCCTGCGCCTGTGGACCGGGTGACATCCGCGGTGGGGCCGGTCAGTTCGGGGTGGGCCAGGTCCGGAGGAGCTTGCGGGCGGCTCCGCTGTTTCCGAGCTGGTAGACGGCGACGGCGGCGGGGCGCACGGTGAAGGCGTCGAACGGCTCGGCCTCGATGGTCGTGAGGTCGTCGAGAGTGGCGAAGCCGACGGTGATGTGGGATTGGTAGCGGTCGGGCCCGATCTGCGCCGGGACGTAGCCGTCGACCCAGTCGAGGGTGCTCCGGCTGATGCCCTCTCCGGGGTCGGTGACGAAGGCGGCGGCCGTGCCGCCGGACTCGGTGAACGGGGTGATCGCAGCGAGCAGCGCGGCCTGGAAGTCGAGGACCTGCGGTCCGGGTCGAAGGAGGATGGCCGCGAGGCCCTGCCCGGGCACGCCCCAGTCGGCGTGCCTGATGGCGACGGCCCGGTAGGACAGGGTGCCGGTGTCGGTCGCGGCCAGGGTCCGGTGGACGGCCTCGTACGCGTCGTCCAGGTCGGTGGTCCGGACGTAGCGCTGGAGGGTGGTGATGTGCGGTTGGTGGGAGGCGTCCAGGGCGAAGCCGTCCGGGACGCTCTCGCGCATCCGGGCGTTCCAGGCCCGGGCGTGCCTCAGGGTCGTCGAGTCCGGGTTGACGAGCACGTCGACGGCGGTCAGGTCGTTCAACGGGTCCTCCTGGTCAGAACAGGGTCGTCCAGTCGTTCTTCATGCTCACGACGGTCCAGCCGAGTTGCTCGGCGGTGGCGAGCGAGGCCTCGGCGCCCTTGGTGTAGGCGTACTCCCGCTGGTCGTCGTCGTGGCGGACGAGCAGCGCGAACGCGGCGCTCCGGAGCATCTCGATGTCGACGTCGGCGTTGCCGCCCGCGAAGGCGGGCAGTCGGCCGGTATGGGCGAAGATGTGCTCGGGCTTGCCCGGCCCCAGGTCCAGGCCGCCCAGGAGCTCGCGGGAGCGGACGATCCTGCCGTCGGTGTAGGTGTAGGCGGCCGCTGAGCCGATGACGTTCTCCTTCGGGATCCCCCAGGTCTCCTCGGAGAACACGCGCATGAAGTCGCGGCCGCCGCCCGAGCACACGAACACCCGGAACCCGTTCGCGCGCAGGAGGGCGAACAGTTCCAGCATCGGCCGGTAGACCAGCTTCGTGTACGGGACGCCGAACCGCGGGTCCCGCACCGTCGTGGTCCACTCCCGGACCCGCGCGTCGAACTCCTCGGGCGTCGTGCCCGCCCACGACCGGGCGAACGCCTCCAACAGGCTCGCCACCGCCTGGGGCTCCTGCGTCGCCAAGCCCTCGAAGAACTGCTGGTCCCGCTCCACGAGCGCCTTGTACGGCTGTCGTTCCGCGAGCGAGGGGTCGGCCTTCACCTCCTCCTCCCAGGCGCGGAACACGAAGTCGAACTGCGGGGGCATCGGCTGCTCCACCCAGAGCGTGCCGTCGTTGTCGAACGTGGCGATCCGGTCGGCCGGCTCGACGAACGCCCCACCCGGCGTCGTCGCCTCGTGGACGAAGTCCAGGATCGCCTTCCTGGCCGGTCCCTCTTTCCAGCTCGCCAGCACCTGTTCGGTCACGGGCCACTCCTCTGCTCGGCAGTCGCGTCGTCCTCGCACGGCGACTCAGGGGCGTTCGTGAGGCCATGGTCGCCCCGGACGGCTTCGGGCACTGTGCAGACACGTCCGACACCCGCCGGTTACCGGCGAACCAGCCGCTGACCTGCGCGGTCAACCTTCAGTGCCACAAACCGCTGTCCGTGCATCCTCGGCGGCGACCGGTCAAGGTTCGGCGCCCCGGGCCGTCGGCGATATATCGGAGAATCGTTGACGAGCGACAGTCACCGATATATCGTCGAACTATCGAGACAGTGACTCGACTGGATCGGAGAACCAGGAGGTGGGCGCCATGCGCTCAGGAATGCGATTTCGTGGAGAGGGCCCGGGCGACGGCCGCTGGCCGGGGCCGGGGCCGGGGCCGGAGTTCAGGGGGATGCCCGGAGAGGGTTTCGAAGGTCGGCAGGCGTTCGGCGGCTTCGGCCCGCCGTTCGGCGGCGGAGGCCCCGGGCGGCCGATGGGCGGCCCGTTCGGGCACGGCTTCGGTGGGCACGGCGGCCGGCGCGGAGGCCCGCACGGGCGGCGCGGCGGACGGGCACGGCGCGGTGACGTCCGCGCCTCGCTGCTGGCCCTGCTCAAGGAACGGCCGATGCACGGCTACGAGATGATCGCCGAGATCACCGAGCGGACCGGCGGGGCCTGGCGCCCCAGCCCGGGTTCGATCTACCCCAACCTCCAGCTGCTGGAGGAGGAGGGCCTGATCACCGCGGAGGAGGTCGGCGGCAAGCGGCTGGTCTCGCTCACCGAGGCGGGCCGCGCCGAGGCCGACGCCGGACCGGCGGAGCCGTGGGCGGAGGCCGGCCGGGAGGTCGACTGGGAGGCCGTCCAGGAGGTCGGTCAGGCGCTCGCCGCGCTCGACCAGGCGGTCCAGCAGGTCATGCGGACCGGCAGCGAGGCGCAGCGCGCCAAGGGCCTGGCCGTGCTGACCGAGGCCCGCAAGAAGCTCTACCTCGTCCTCGCCGAGGATGACTGACCGGCGCGGGGGGAGACGCACCGACGTGACGGGCGGTGCCGCTGCTCACGGGTGGACCACGAACAGGGCCGCACTGACCAGCAGCAGCACCGCCCAGCCGAACCAGAGCCAGCCGTTCGGGCCGATCGTCACCGTGTAGAGGCTCACCGCGAGCAGCAGCACCCCGGTGACCCCGGCGACCTGCCGGTTGTGGTGGGCGATCGCCCGGGAGCCGCTGCGCGGGTGCCGTACCGTCCTGGCCATGCCGACCTCCCGGGAGGGCGATGGGGGAGCGGGCGGCCCGCCGGCCGGAAGCCGTGTCAGCCGGAGGCCTTCACGGAGGCCGCCTCGTCGTACTCGTAGCGCCAGAACCAGCTCAGGCCCCGTACCTGCTTGGCCCGGACGTACACCAGTGTGCGCGCGGCGGCGTCGCCGTGCGCGGGGACCGGGACCTTGTACTTCTTGGGCACGCCGAGCATCGGCCCCAGGGGGACCGGCAGGACCGTCCCGTCCAGGGGGCCGCCGACGAATTCGGTGTCCGCGCTCTTCATCCCTCCAGGGTCTCACCTCCGCGCGGGTGGGTGGTCTCCCCGCCGGGTGGCCGGGAACACCCCGGTGGGAAGGGAAACAGGAGGCCTCGTGAGGGCCCGGTGCCGGGAGTGTGCCCGGGGTGCGCGCGGGAGTGTGACCGGAGAGGCACCGCCCCCGGTCATCCGGAGGCCCCGCGCACCCCTATCCTTTCCTGTACGCCCCCGGGGTTCACCCGGGTCAGCGGGCCCGTACGGGCCGGGCGAGGCGCGGATCCGCGCGCCCTCCGGCCGATCCGGCGCGGACAGCGTGCTGCCGTGACTGCGTACCGTGACCCGGGCGTCGGCCGTCCGGTGACCCCGGGCCGCGGCCGACAGGGCGCGGACGGCAGGGCCGAGCACCTCGGGAAGCAGTGGGGCGCTTCGTGCGTTGCGTCGGAGTGGAACGTCGAACGCTGTGTCGCACCAGGCACGGCAGTTGCGCGGAAGGGGCCCGATGGAAGCCAGCGGCAGGTGGACGACCTGGTGGCAGAAGCGTGATCGTCAGCGGGCTCGGGCGGGGGACCCGGACGGCCCGGCAGCCGGCCTGGACCAGCTGCTGGACGCGGTGCGCGCCGGATTCCCGCTCGCGCCCGCCGCCCACCCGACCGGCTACCGCTGTTCCTGTGACCGGGTGGCCTGTCCGGCCCCGGCCCAGCACCCGGTCTCCTTCGCCTGGCAGACCCAGGCCACCACCGACACCGAGCAGCTCTCCCGCTGGCTCGCCCGCGACCCGCGAGCCAACTTCATCACCGCCACCGGCCGGGTCCACGACGTGCTGGACGTCCCGGCGGAAGCCGGACGGCTGGCCCTGGAGCGGCTGACCGCGGCGGGCGTCGAAGGCCCCGTCGCCGCCGTCGGCGAGGACCGCTACCTGTTCTTCACCGCCACCCGCGGCACCCCGCAGGACGAGGACGAGTGGTGGCCGAGCGCGCTCGACTCCACCCCGGACACCATGTCCGAGCACCCCGGCCTGCGCTGGCACTGCCGCGGCTCGTACACCCTGCTCCCGCCCGCCGCGCTGCCGGACGGCTCCCGGGTGCGCTGGCTGCGCGGGCCCGAGCAGCCGCTGCCGGACCCGCTGCGCGTCCTGGACGTGCTGACCGACGCCTGCACCGAGGTGGGCGCGGTCGCCGAGGAGCAGTGGCTGATCGGCTGAGCGGCGGGGGTCGCCGCAGGCCCCGGGCCGGGCGGCCCGGGGCGCGCCGGGTCACGGCAGGGTCAGGACCTCGGCGCCGTCCGCGGTGACCACCAGGGTGTGCTCGAACTGGGCGGTGCGCTTGCGGTCCTTGGTGACGACGGTCCAGCCGTCCGGCCAGATCTCGTAGTCGTAGGTGCCCAGGGTCAGCATCGGCTCGATGGTGAAGGTCATCCCCGGCTTGATCACCTCGGTGGCGCGGTCGCTGTCGTAGTGCGGGACGATCAGGCCGGAGTGGAACGACGTGTTGATGCCGTGGCCGGTGAAGTCCCGCACCACGCCGTAGTCGAAGCGCTTCGCGTAGGACTCGATGACCCGTCCGATGACGTTGATCTGACGGCCCGGCTTGACCGCCTTGATCGCCCGGGCGAGGGACTCCCGGGTGCGCTCGACCAGCAGCCGGGACTCCTCGTCCACGTCGCCGACCAGGTAGGTGGCGTTGAGGTCGCCGTGCACGCCGTGGATGTACGCGGTGGCGTCGATGTTGACGATGTCGCCGTCCTGCAGCACGGTCGAGTCCGGGATGCCGTGGCAGATCACCTCGTTGATCGAGGTGCAGACCGACTTGGGGAAGCCCCGGTAACCCAGGTCGGACGGGTAGGCGCCGTGGTCGCACATGTACTCGTGGGCGACGGCGTCCAGCGCGTCCGTGGTGACGCCGGGGGCGATCAGCTTGGCCGCCTCCTCCATCGCCCGGGCGGCGATCCCGCCCGCGATCCGCATCTTCTCGATCGTCTCGGCGGTCTGCACCTCGGGCCCGGTGTACGGCGTCGGGGCGGGCCGCCCGACGTACTCGGGGCGCGCGATGTGCGCCGGGACCTTGCGGGTGGGGGACTGGATGCCGGGTACGAGAGCCATGGCCGCGAGTCTAGTCGCCGGGCCCCGCCGGGACGGGCGGTGCGCGGAGGCGGGACGGAGGCCCGGGTGCGGAGGCGGGACGGAGGCCCGGGAGCGGGGTGCGGGGTGTGGTGTGCGCGGCGGCCCCGGGCGGGGAATGATCGGTACGACCCCATCCGTGAACGCCGACCGCCCGAACGGGAGAGCCCGCCCATGCCCCTCGGATTCCACCGCAAGCCGACCGGAAAGCCCGGCGAGTGGTTCTACTGCATCAAGCACGGCAAGGTCGAGGAGGGCCCGGAGTGCCCGGCCAAGGACCGCCTCGGCCCGTACGACAGCCCCGCGGAGGCCGCGAACGCCCTGCAGCTCGCGGACGAGCGCAACCGGGAGTGGCAGAACGACCCGCGCTGGAAGGACGAGCCGAAGGACCCCACCGAGTAGGTCAGCGCGGCTCGGGGCCGGTGAAGTACTCCTCGTCCACGCTCAGCACGACGAGGCGCCGCCCGGACGCGAGCGCCTGGGCGGCGGCCTGGCTCACGGGCGCCGCCGGCGTGGACTCCCGGTCGGCCCAGACCCTCGCCCCGGCGTTCGGCGCCGCGAGCTCCCGGGGGAAGCCCGTGCCCGGGGCGGGGGAGGCGGCCGTGTCCTTCCGCTCGTCGAAGGCCAGGCTCACCCCGAGCAGGTCGCGGTCGCCGTCTGCGCGCGGGAACCCGTACCAGAGGCCCTCGCCCGGCCGGGGCGAGGCGTTGGAGTCGGCCGACTGGGCGCCCTGGGCGGTCATCACCTGGTCCCAGCGCGACCGGGCCTGCTGCGGATCGCCGCTCACCGCGAGGTACTTGACCACCTGTCGGCAGCACGTCGGGGCCGGCCAGTGCACGCCGGAGCCGCCGGCGCCGTCGGCCCGTCCGGGCCCCACGCCACAGCCGTCCAGGACGCCCCCGCCGATCTCCTGGCCACCGGACAGCGCCGGGAGCAGTGCGGCCAGCCGCCGGTCGATCTCGGCGGTGAGGGACCGGTCGGCGGCGGCCACCTCGGGGGAGGCGGCCAGCGCCGCGACGTCCGGCGGCTGCGGGGTGGCCACGGCGGCGGGCGTGGTGCCGGTCGGGGGCGCGGGCTGCCCGGCCACGCGGCCGCTGCCCCAGAACGCCCAGCCGAACGCGCCGCTCACGGCGGTCACGACGACCGCCACGGCGGCCCACTGCTTCCAGCCCCCGGTCCTCATGCCGGGCAGTCTGTCACAGGGCGACCGTCGTCCCCGTCGGTGTTTCCGGATTCGGCTCCGTGCTTCGGTCCGTCCCTTGGTCCGTCCCTTGGTCCGTCCCTAGGTCCGTCGCTTGGTCCGCCCTCGGCCCCCGCTCCGCCTCCCGCTCCGCCCGTTCGTGCTCGGCACGGACGGCGGCGGCGTGCGGGTCCGTGCGGTCGTCGTAGGCGAGCAGCCTCGGCAGCGCGGCGGCGACCGCGAGGACGGCGACGACGCAGGCGACCCCGCCGGTCCAGACGGCGGCGCGCACGCCGACCAGCCCGGCCACCGTGCCCGCCCTGACCTGGCCGAGCTGCGGGCCGACGGAGTAGCTGAGCAGCTCGACGCCGGCCATCCGGCCACGGACCCCGTCCGGGATGGACTGGTTCCACATGGTCGAGCGGGCCAGCCCGCTGATCTCGTCGGCGCCGCCCGCCAGGGCGAGCCCGAGCAGCACCACCCAGACGCTCCCGGACAGCCCGGCCAGCGCCATCGCCGCACCCCAGCCGACGGCGGCGACCACCAGCAGCCGCCCGTGCCGGTGGACCCGGGAGGTCCAGCCGCTGGTCGCCCCGACCAGCAGGGCGCCGGCGGCGGAGGCCGCGTACATCGGGCCGAGCGCCCAGTCCGCGCCCAAGTCCGAGGCCAGGAACGGGAAGACCGCCACCGGGTAGGCGAACAGCATGGCGCAGACGTCGATCGCGTAGGTGCCGAGCAGGTCCTTGCGGCTCCACGCGTACCGGACGCCGGTGAGCACGGCCCGGACCGAGGGCCGCTCGGCGCCGGTCGCGGGCGGCACCGCCCTGATCCGGACGAGCAGCAACAGCGAGGCCGCGAAGGTCAGTACGTCCAGCGCGTACGCGGTCTGCACCCCGGCGAACGCCACCACGACCCCGGCCAGCGCCGGCCCGGCCACCGAAGCGGCGTTGTGGTACAGGGACTTGAGTGCGAACGCGGCGGCCAGGTGCCGGTGCGGGACGAGCCGCGGGGTGAGCGAGTCCAGGGCCGGGCGCTGCAGGCCGTCGGCGGCTGCGACCAGCGCGGCGACCAGGTAGATCGGCCAGAGCAGCGGGTGCGGCAGCAGGGCGTTGACCAGGAGCAGCCCGGCCAGCAGACCGAGCGCGGCCTCGGCGCGCAGCACCAGCTTGCGGCGGTCCAGGGCGTCGGCGAGGGCGCCGCCCCACAGGCCGAAGACGATCAGCGGGACGAGTTCGACGGCGCCGATCAGGCCGACCGCCAGGGAGGAACCGGTGAGCTCCTTGATCTGCATCGGCACGGCGACGAGGGTGAGGAAGCTGCCGAAGCTGGTGACGCAGCCGGAGGTCCAGAGGTAGCGGAAGTCGCGCGAGGCGCGCCACGGTGACAGATCGGGCACCAGCGAGCGCAGCGCCGACCGGGCCCGACCGAGCGCCGGGGGATGCGGGGGTTCGTCGACGTTCACGAACCATCATCCTGGGACGGCGGCCACCGGCTCCGCAAAGGGTTTTCGAGCGACCCGCGACCGCGCCTACCAGCGGCTGAGCACGGGTGCCGAGGCCAGCCGGCCGGCCAGGGCGGCGAGGCGGTCGAGGGAGGTGCGGCGGGCCGGGGGCAGTCCGGCGGCGGCGCTGACCAGGTGCTGGGCGAGGTCGAACGGTTCCTCGGCGGCGGTGCCGACGGCCAGGCGCTCGTGCGCGAGCCCGCCGAGGTCGCCCGGGGCGGCGCCGTCCAGCGCGAGCACCGTCGCGCCGTGCCGCCGGGCGTCGCGCACCCGCTCCAGCAGCGGGGCGCCGGCCGTCTGCGGGGCCACCACCAGGACGGTCGCGCCGCGCCCGGCCTCGGTGAGCCGCCGCAGGCCGTGCGCCAGGTGGGCCGGGGCCCCGGGCGGCGGACGGTGCCGCAACAGGGTGGGAGCCAGCCGGGGCACGGCCGACCAGGCGGCCTCGTCGTCGAGGTGGGCGGCCAGGTGCCACGGCTCGTACGCCTCGGTGCCGACCAGTAGCAGGCCGCCCGCCCCGCGCCGCTCCACCGAGCGCCGCAGCGACCCGGCGAAGCCGCCGACCGCCTCCCACCAGCCCGTGCCCGCAAGCCTTTCCCGGAGTGCCGAAACTCTCACCGCGTCCATGCGGGCCAGGATGTCGCGCCGGGCCGGGGATTTGGCAGGATCGGCCCATGACTTCCCTCGATTCAGCGACAAACCCGGCCCACGAGCTGCCGGACGTCTCGCAGCTGGTGGTCGGCGTCCTCGGCGGCACCGGCGACCAGGGGCGCGGCCTGGCCCTGCGGCTGGCCAAGGCCGGACAGCAGGTGATCATCGGCTCCCGCGACGCCGCCCGGGCCGAGGCCTCCGCCGCCGAGCTGGGCCTCGGCGTGCGCGGCGCCGACAACGCCACCGTCGCCCGGGAGAGCGACGTGGTGATCATCGCGGTCCCGTGGGACGGCCACGCCGCCACGCTCACCGCCCTGCGTGAGGACCTCGCCGGCAAGATCGTCGTCGACTGCGTCAACCCGCTCGGCTTCGACAAGCAGGGCGCGTACGCGCTGAAGCCGGAGGAGGGCAGCGCCGCCCAGCAGGCCGCCGCCCTGCTGCCGGACTCCCGGGTCACCGCCGCCTTCCACCACCTCTCGGCGGTGCTGCTGCAGGACGAGTCGGTGGAGGAGATCGACACCGACGTCATGGTGCTCGGCGAGGACCGGGCCGCCACCGACGTGGTGCGCGCCCTGGCCGCCCGGATCCCCGGCATGCGCGGCATCTACGCGGGGCGGCTGCGCAACGCCCATCAGGTCGAGGCGCTGGTCGCCAACCTGATCTCGGTCAACCGCCGCTACAAGGCCCACGCGGGCCTGCGGATCACCGACGTCTGACCGGCCGGGGCCGCGCGGCCGTGTCGACCTCACCCCTGGACTCCTCCGGAGGTGAGGTCGGCGACAATGGGTCCCGGCCGCGTCCCGGCCGGCCGCACCCGTCCTAGGAGCCTCCCGCCATGCCCCGCACGTCCCTGCTCGCCCTGATCGTCGTCGTCCTCGCGCTGGCCGCCGCGGTCTTCTCGCTGACCCAGGGCCTCTGGCTGGGCCTGATCTGGCTGCCGTTGGCCGGTGTGGCCAGCAACGTGCTGTGGCTGAACCGCCGCCGGGCGAAGATCGCCGAGGCCGTCGCGGCCGCCGAGCGGGGCTAGGGCGCCGAGCAGGGCTGGTCCGGGGCTGGTCCCCGCCCGGTGGCCCGCGGGGTCAGTTCTTCCAGAAGCTGAAGAGGTACCGCCCGAGCGTCGCGTAGTCCTGGTCCACGCCGAAGAGGTTCATCAGGCCGTGGACGACCCCGAAGAAGAACGAGTTCACCGAGGGCTGCCACAGCAGCGCGAACACCGCGAGCATCCCGTACGGGGCGAACGGCTCGACCGCGCGCCGGGTCTTGTACGACAGCCAGGGCTCGACGATGCCGTAGCCGTCCAGGCCGGGCACCGGCAGCAGGTTCAGCACCGCCGCGCTGATCTGGAGGAAGCCGAGGAAGCCCAGCGCGCCGGAGAACGGCGAGATGGTCAGCTCGTAGCCGTTCCAGAACGCGTGCACCGTCGGGTCGTCCAGCCAGCCGGCGCCGATCGGGACCAGCAGCGCCGCCGCGATGGCCAGGTTGACCAGCGGGCCGGCCGCCGAGATCAGGCTGTGCTTGAGCCGGCCCTGGATCCGGTGCCGCTCGATCCAGACCGAGCCGCCGGGCAGGCCGATGCCGCCGAGGATCACGAAGACGATCGGCAGGACGAAGCTGAGCAGCACGTTGGTGTACTTCAGCGGGTTGAGCGTGAGGTAGCCCTTGGCACCCACCGTGATGTCGCCGCCGTGCAGCGCCGTGCGGGCGTGGGCGTACTCGTGCAGGCACAGCGAGACCATCCAGCCCGCAACCACGAACAGGAACACCCCGAACGAGGCGTTCCCGTAGCCCGCGTACACCGCCCAGCCGGAGGTGCCGAGGATGGCGAGGAGCACCCAGAACACCGGGCTGATCCGGCGGTCCTCGCTGCGGGAGCGCGGCGTGGCGGCGAAGGTCATGGTGTGGGTGCTCCGTGGGCAGAGGGAGGGCGGGTGTCGGGCCGGGGTCCGATCATGCCGGGCGGGCGGTGACCGGACAAGCCGCTCCGGGTGAACGTCCGGGCACCCGGTGGCGTTCCGCCGAGGCCGGGTGCCCGGACGGGGCGGCGGGGCGGGGCCGTATCGGCGGGGGCGCCTGCACAATTGTGCGGCCGCACGCCCGCTGATCGACCAGAATGGTGCGGTGCACTACGGCATCCTCGGGACGACCACGGCCCACCACGACGACGGAACCCCGGTGCCCCTCGGCGGCGCCCGGCTGCGGGCGCTGCTGGCCGCGCTGGCCCTGCGGCAGGGCCGCCCGGTGCCGGCCGACCTGCTGGTGGACGAGGTGTGGGACGCCGATCCGCCGCAGGACTCCTCCGCCGCGCTGCAGACCCTGGTCGGCCGGCTGCGTCGCACCGTCGGCCGGGACGAGATCGGCTCCGGCCCGGCCGGGTACTGGCTGACCGGCCCGGGCACCGACCTCGCGGACTTCCAACGACTGAGCACCGAGGGCCGACGGGCCCTGGGCGCCGGGGACCACGCGCTGGCCGCCGAGCGGCTGCGCGCCGCCCTGGCGCTGTGGCGCGGCCCCGCCCTCGCCGACCTGCCGGACCGCTCGGGCCCGGCCGCCAGGCTGGAGGCCCAGCGCGAGGAGGCCCGCCGGCACCGGATCACCGCCGACCTGGGGCTCGGCCGGGCCGCCGACCTGGTCGCCGAACTCGCCGAGCTGTGCGAGCGGCAGCGGCTGGACGAACCGCTGCAGCTGCTGATGATCCGGGCGCTGCACGAGAGCGGCCGGACGGCCGAGGCACTGCACCACTACGAGCGGACCAGACGGGTCCTGGCCGATGAGCTCGGCGTCGACCCCGGTCGGCACCTCCGGTCCCTGCACGCCGAGTTGCTCGCGCCGGGGGCCGGTCCGGATCCGGGCGTCGAGCCGGAGCCACACCCCCGGCCGGAGCCGCACTCCCGGCCGGAGCCGCAGCCCCGGCCGGAGCCGTCCGCGGGTACTCCGGCGACCCAACTCCCGCGCACCGGCGGCAACCTGCGCGGACGGCTGACCAGCTTCGTCGGCCGGGAGGCCGATCTCGCCTCGCTGCGAGGGCTGTTGACGGAGCGCCGGCTGGTGACCCTCACCGGACCGGGCGGCTCCGGCAAGACCAGTCTCTCGGTCGAGGCCGGACGGGCCGAGCAGTCGGCGGGGGCCTGGCCGGACGGCGTCTGGGTGGCCGAACTCGCCCCGCTGGAGAGCCCGGACGCGGTGCCCGCCGCCGTGGTGTCGGCGCTGGGCCTGCGCGAGATCGTGCTGCACAGCGCCAGCATGGTCGCCGAGGTGATCGAGAAGCGCGTCGAGGACCCGGTGCGCCGGCTGGTCGAGCACTGCGGCCACCGCCGGATGCTGCTCGTCCTGGACAACTGCGAGCACCTGATCCAGGCCGCCGCCGACCTCGCGGACGTGCTGCTGGCCGACTGCCCCGGGCTGACCGTGCTCGCCACCAGCCGCGAGCCGCTCGGCGTGCCCGGCGAGACGGTGCTTCCGGTCGAGCCGCTGCCCGACCCGGTCGCGCTGCGGCTGTTCGCGGAGCGCGCCGCCACCGCCCGTCCCGGCTTCGACCCGCAGGGCGATCCGGAGGCCTGCGCCGAGATCTGCCGTCGGCTGGACGGGCTGCCGCTGGCCATCGAACTGGCCGCGGCCCGGCTGCGGGTGATGACGGCCCGCCAGATAGCCGACCGACTGGACGGCCGGTTCGCGCTGCTCACCGCCGGCAGCCGCACCCTGTTGCCGCGCCAGCAGACCCTGCGCGCGGTGGTCGACTGGAGCTGGGACCTGCTGGGCAAGCGCGAGCGGGCGGTGCTGCGCCGACTCTCGGTGTTCTCCGGCGGCTGGCAGCTGGAGGACGCCGAGGCGGTCTGCGCCGACGGCGTCGAGGTGGCCCCGGGGGAGGTCGCCGACCTGCTGCTGTCGCTGGTCGACAAGTCCCTCCTGGTGGCCGACCTGGACGGCGCCAGCCTGCCGCGCTACCGGATGCTGGAGACCATCCACGAGTACACGACCGAGCGCCTCGCCGAGTCCGCCGCCGAGCGCACCGCCACCGGGGCCCGCCACCTGGCGCACTTCCGCGCCGTGGTCGCGGAGGCGGACCTGCACATCCACGGGCCCCGGCAACTGCACTGGCTGACCGTGCTGGAGCGGGAGCAGGACAACATCCGGGCCGCGATGCGCCGCGCGATCGACCTCGGGGACGAGGAGGAGGCACTGGCCCTCACCCTTGGCATGAGCTGGTACTGGTCACTGCGCAACTACGGCCTGGAGGCCCGGAGCTGGTACACCGCGGTCGCCGCGCTGGGCCCGGACCCGTTCGGCCCGTCCGCCCCGCCGCCGGTGCCGCTGGAGCGCGGCGTGCTGGAGTACGGCCTGCCGATGCCCGAGGGGGTGGTCGAGGAGGCCCGCCGGCTGCTCGCACTGCACCGGCTGATCGGGCTCTTCGAGGGGAACCTGGAGCTGGTCGGCGACGCACAGGCCGTCCAGGTCGCCCAACAGCTCCTGGACGTCTATACCCCGGACCTGCCGCAGTCCCACCGCTTCCCCGCGCTGATGCGGGTCTTCGGCGCCTTCCTCTCCGGTCGGCTGGACCTGATGACGCACCTGCTGGACGACGCCGTCGCGGGCTGCGAGCGCCACGGCGACGCGAACGACATGGCGTTCATCCTGCAGCTCCGGGCCAAGATGCTGAACGACTGGCCGGGCGGGGCGGAGCAGAGCGTCCTGGACGGCTCGCGCTCCCTGGAGCTCTACCAGCAGGCCGGCAACCTCTGGGGGGTCTCCCAGGCGCTGTCGGCGCAGGGCGAGTCGCTGGCCAACCGGGGCGAGCCGGAGGCGGCCGCCGCCGCCTACGAGCGGGCGATCGGGCTGGCCGAGGAGCTGGGGGCGACCCAGGAGGTGCCGATGCTGCGGGTGAACCTCGGCAACGCCCTGCTGGAGGTGGATCCGGAGCGCGGCGAGCGGATCGTCCGGGAGGCGCTGGCCTCCATCGACTCCCCGGGTCTGAACCAGGCCGGCACCGGCGCCTGGCTGTTCGGCCACCTGACGCTCTGCGGCGTGCACGCCCAGCGCGGCGAGTACGCCCAGGCGCTGGCCGAACTGGACCTGATGGACGTCACCACGGTCGACTTCCTCGCGCCGACCGTCGTCTCCGGGCTGCTGAACGCGGCCCGGGGCTGGATCACGGCCCGGACCGGCGATCCGGAGCGGGGTCTCGAACTGATCCGCGAGTGCCGGCGGATGCTGCGGTCGATCGCGACGGGCTCCGGGTTCGTGGAGCAGATGACGGTCATGGTGGTCCCGGCCGTGGTCGGGGTGCTGCGGGTGTTCGCCGAACGCGACCGGGACCTGGAGCGGGGCCGGCTCGCGGCGCTCCTGCAGGGCGCGCACAACGGGCTGAACGGCCCGAAGGGCGGCTACCTGGACCGCGTCGAGCGGGAGCGGTCGGCCGCGGCTCTGCGGGGGCTGCTGGGCGATGCCGCCTACGAGGAGGCCTACGCCCGCGGCGACGGCATGACGCAGGAGCAGACCCAGGCCTTGCTGACGGAGCTGATCGGCTGACGGCGCCCGCTGGTCCGTCGGTCCGTCGGTCCGTCGGTCCGGGGGTGCGGGGTGCGGGGGTTCGGGGAGGGCCTGGCGGATCGTCGGTCCGGGGGTGCGCGGTGAGGGCCTGGTGGGCCGGTGACCGTCCCCTGGTCACCGGCCCACCGGGCCCCTGCGACGGCCGGTGCCTGTCCCGGGCGGCCGGCCGCCCCGTCCGCCGGCCCTCCCCCGCGGAGGGCCGACGCGGTCCGGGGTCAGGTCCGCTTGCGGAAGCGGGCGACCGCGAGCGGGGCGAAGACCGCGGTGACGGCGGCGGACCAGATCAGCACGATCATCACCGGGTGGGCGACCGCGCCCTCGCCGTTGAGCAGCGCACGGGAGGCGTCGGCCAGTGCGGACAGCGGGTTCACCTTGGTGAAGGACTGCAGCCAGCCCGGCATGGTCTGGGTCGGGGCGAAGATCGAGCTGCCGAACTGCATCGGCATCAGGACCAGCATGGAGACGCCCTGGACGGCCTGGGCGCTGCGCAGCGCCATGCCGAGCAGCATCGAGATCCAGACGATCGACATGCCGAACACCAGGGCCAGGCCGATGGTGGCCAGCACCTCCAGCGGACCGGTCTTCACCTCGAAGCCGATGCACATCGCGAAGCTGATCAGGATCGCGAAGGAGAGCAGCCCGCGGAGGGTCTCGGCGGCGATCTTGGAGAGCAGTACGGAGGCCCGCCCGATCGGCAGGGTCCGGAAGCGGTCCATCACGCCGGTCTGGAAGTCGCTGTTGAGGCCGGTGCCGACGGCCATCGCCAGGGTGAGACCGGTCTGTCCGAGCAGGCCGGGGACCAGGTACTGCCGGTAGGCGTCCTGGTTGCCGGCCATCGCCCCGCCGAAGACGTAGACGAAGAGCACGGTGAAGATGATCGGCATCAGCACGGCGTCGAACATCGACTCCGGGTCGGCCTTGATCCGCATCAGGTTGCGCCGGGTCAGTGCGCCGACGTGGCGCAGGGTGCCGGACAGACCGATCCGGGAGTCCTCCACCCGGGCGGGGGCGAGTGCGGCGGTGGTCATGCGACGGGCTCCTTGGCGAGGCTGGGGGCGGCGTCCGCGGCGGGGGCGGGCTTGCCGGTGATGGCGAGGAAGACCTCGTCGAGGCTGGGCACCTTGGTGTCGATGCCGGCGATCGCGAAGCCGCGGCCGCCGAGCACGCCGATCACGGTGGTCAGCTGCTCCTCGCCGGTGATCGGCACCGCGAGCAGGCCGGTGTCGGCGGAGAAGGTGGCGGTGGTGATGCCGGTGTCGTGCAGGCAGCGGGCCATCTCGGGCAACTCGGCCGCGTGGACCGGGCGGACCTGCAGGGTCTGCCCGCCGACCTTGGCCTTGAGTTCGGCCACCAGCCCGGTGGCGATCACCTTGCCGCGGTCGATGACGGTCAGCTCGTTCGCGAGCTGCTCCGCCTCCTCCATGTACTGGGTGGTCAGCAGCACGGTGGTGCCCTCGGAGACCATCCGCTGCACCTCGTCCCAGACCTCGTTGCGGGTGCGCGGGTCCAGACCGGTGGTGGGCTCGTCCAGGTAGAGCACCCGGGGGCGGCCGATCATGCTGGCGGCCAGGTCGAGGCGGCGGCGCATGCCGCCGGAGTAGGTCTTGGCGGGCCGCTTGGCGGCCTCGGTGAGCGAGAAGCGTTCCAGCAGTTCGGTCGCGCGGGCCTTGGCCTCGCGGCCGGGGAGGTCGAGCAGTCGGCCGATCAGGTAGAGGTTCTCGTACCCGGAGAGGAGTTCGTCGACGGAGGCGTACTGGCCGGTGAGGCCGATCGTGCGGCGCAGCTGCTTGGGCTGGCGCAGGACGTCGTAGCCGCCGACGAAGGCGGTGCCGGCGTCCGGCTTGATCAGGGTGGAGAGGACCCGGACGAGGGTGGTCTTGCCCGCGCCGTTGGGGCCGAGCACACCGAGGACGGTGCCTTCCCTGACGGTGAGGTCGACCCCGTCGAGGGCCTTGGTGGTGCCGTAGTGCTTGACGATGCCGCGGACCTCGACGGCATTGCCGGCGGCGGCTCCCCGGTCGTTCGGGGCGGTGGCGATTCGTGTCATGCCACCAGGTTGTCCGGCCCGGCTGTCAGCCCCCTGTCGCCGTGGTGACGGCGGCGGCGGCCCGCTGCCAGGCCGCTGTCACTCCGCTGTCATCGGCGGCCGGACGTGCCGACGGCCCTGCTCCGCGGGCGCGGGGCAGGGCCGTGACCGGTGCGAACGGTCAGTGGAAGCTGTGCTCCTCCGCGGGGAAGGCGCCGCCGCGGACGTCCTCGGCGAAGGCCCGGGCGGCGTCGGCCAGGACGGTCCGCAGGTCGGCGTACTGCTTGACGAACTTCGGCACCCGGCCGGCCGTCATGCCGGCCATGTCGGTCCAGACCAGCACCTGGGCGTCGGTGTCGGGGCCGCCGCCGATGCCGACGGTGGGGATCGCCAGCTGCTCGGTGACCTGGGCGGCCAGCTCGGCCGGCACCGCTTCCAGGACCACCGCGAAGGCGCCCGCCTGCTGGACGGCCTTGGCGTCGCGCAGCAGCTGGTGCGCCGCCTCGTCGCCGCGGCCCTGGACCGGGTAGCCGCCGAAGGCGTGCACGGACTGCGGGGTGAGACCGATGTGCGCCATCACCGGGATGCCGGCCTCGACCAGCAGCTCGATCGAGCGGGCGCTGCGCTCGCCGCCCTCCAGCTTGACCGCGCCGACCCCGGCCTCCTTCATCAGCCGGGCCGCGTTGTGCATGGCCTGCGCGGGGGACTCCTGGTAGGAGCCGAACGGCAGGTCGGCGACGATCATCGACCGCTTGGTGCCGCGGACGACGGCGGCGGAGAGCATCACCATCTGATCCATGGTCACCGGGACGGTGGTCTCGTAGCCGAGGTGGCAGTTGCCCGCCGAGTCGCCGACCAGCAGTACCGGGGTGCCGGCCTCGTCGAACACGCCTGCGGTCAGGGCGTCGTAGGCGGTGAGCATCGACCACTTCTCGCCGCGCTGCTTGGCGGCGGCGAGGTCGCGGACGGTCACGCGGCGGTTGGTGACCCCGCCGTAGAGGGTGGCGGTCGACGCCTGGTTCTGGGCAGGCGAAGGCGAAGAAGCGTTCATCGAACGGACTCCTGAAGGGTTGTCGTCTCGTGGCGCCGTGCGGCGTCCCCGGATCACCTCCATGCTTGCACGCCCCGGCGTGCGCGCAAAGAGGGGTGCGTTCGTCCCGGTGCGATCCGTGACACACCGGGGCCGGCCGCGGCGGGCCGGGGTTCGGGGGAGGCGCCGGGCTTTGCCTCCATTTTGCGAAACGGTGTCGTCTCGTATCGTATTTCCCCGCTACTCTGGTGCAGGGGGTTACGAGACGTTTCCGACTCGGAATAGCCCGCCAGTGCCACGCCAACACGGACGGGAAGACCAATGACCACCGCAGCCGCGCCACCCCGCGTGCCGGAAGCCATCCACCGTCGGCGCTGGGCGATCCTCTGCACCCTGGTGCTCGCCCTGCTCGTCGTCGTGCTCGACAACTCGATCCTCAACGTCGCGATGAAGACCATCGCGACCCCCGCTCCGGTCGGCCTCGGCGCCACCCAGAGCGACCTGGAGTGGTCGATCAACTCCTACACGCTCGTGTTCGCCGGGCTGCTCTTCACCTCGGGCCTGCTCGGCGACCGCTTCGGCCGCAAGCTCGCGCTGCTGGCCGGCATGGTGGTCTTCGGCATCGCCTCACTGCTGTCCTCGATGGCCGGCTCGCCCGGTGAACTCATCGGTTTCCGCGCCCTGATGGGCGTCGGCGCCGCGCTCGCGATGCCCGCCACGCTGGCGATCATCATGAACGTCTTCGAGCGCTCCGAGCAGCCCAAGGCGATCGGCATCTGGGCGGGCGCGGTGGGCCTGGCCATCGCCATCGGCCCGATCACCGGCGGTCTGCTGATCGAGCACTTCTGGTGGGGCTCGGTCTTCCTGATCAACGTCCCGATCGTGATCGTCGCGGTGATCGCGATGGCGATCCTGGTGCCCGAGTCCAAGGACCCGGCCCCGGGCAAGCTCGACCCGGTCGGCGTGCTGCTGTCGATCATCGGCCTGGTCGCCCTGATCTACGGCATCATCAAGGGCGGCGAGCTGGCCGACTTCACCGCCCCCGGGGCCTGGGTGCCGACCCTGGTCGGCGTGGTCGCGCTGGTCGCCTTCGTCTGGTTCGAGCGCCGCACCGCGTTCCCCGCACTGGACGTCACCTGGTTCCGCAACAAGGTGTTCAGCGCCTCCGTGGTGGTCGTCGGCGTGATCTTCTTCGCGCTGATGGGCGTCTCGTTCTTCGGCGTCTTCTACATCCAGAGCGTGCGCGGCTACAGCGCCCTCCAGGCGGGCCTGTTGATGCTGCCGCTGGCCGTCGCCCAGCTGCTCTTCGCGCCGCGGGCCCGGCTGGTGGTCGACCGCTTCGGCGTCGCCGCCACCGCCTCCGGCGGCATGCTGCTGGTCGCGCTCGGCTTCGTCGGCTACACCGTGCTCACCGCCACCACCCCGATCTGGGTGCTGATCGTGCTCGGCCTGGTGATGGGCGCCGGCATGGCGCACGTCATGCCGCCGGTGACCGTCGCGATCATGGGCTCGCTGCCCCGCGAGAAGGCCGGCGCCGGCTCCGCCGTCAACAACACCTTCCGCCAGGTCGGCGGCTCGCTCGGGGTCGCCGTGCTCGGCGCGGTGCTCTCCACCGTCTACCGCGACGGGATGTCCGACACCCTGAACCAGCTGCCGGAGAACCTGCGCGACAAGGCCGGCGAATCGCTGGAGGCCACCCTGGCCATCGCCGGCCGGATCCCCGGCGGACAGGCCCTGATCGGCCCGGCGAACGACTCCTTCATCCACGCCATGCACGTGGTGGCCTCGCTCTCGGTGGGCATCTCGGTGATCGGCGCGCTGGTCGCCTGGTTCCTGCTGCCGCGCCGCTCGGCCGCCCCCGGCGCCCCGGCCGGTCCGGCCGCCGGGCAGCCGGACGCGACCCGGGAGACCGCGGCCGCGGAGGCCTGACCCGCCACCGGACCGGACGCCGGCCCGTGCCGCGGCACGGCCGGGGTACATTGGCCCTGCCTCCGGTTCCGCCGGGGTGGCTGGGCCTCGGCCCGGCGGCGGGTCCCACCCGCCGAACGGGCCGCCAACGACACGGAC